>JBGOTL010000015.1:0-43517 GCA_041476465.1 Candidatus Acidiferrum sp.
GTTCACATCAATCGGCAGCTTGCCGGCCGATTGCACCGCATCGGTATGGAAGTAGACGTCCGCTTGCGCCGCGATGCGTCCGATCTCTTCCATGGGCTGCACCACGCCCAGTTCATTGTTGGCGTGCATGAGGGTGACCAACACGGTTTCGGGACGAATTGCGGCTTGCAATTCCCGCAGATCAATGCGTCCCTCGCGGTCGACGCAAAGATAGGTTACGTGGACGCCCTGTTTTTCGAGAGCCTGGCAGGCGTTGAGTACGGCTTCATGCTCGATGGTGCTGGTGATTAGATGTTTCTTGCCGATTTCTCCAGAGCGCACAGCCAGGAGTGGCTGTGCCACAACCCCAAAGATGGCGTGGTTGTCGGATTCGGTGCCGCCGCTGGTGAAGACAATTTCCTGAGGCCGCGCGCCGAGAAGCGCGGCAACCTGGTCGCGCGCGGTTTCCACGGCGGCGCGGGCTTTCTGGCCGAAAGTATGGATAGAAGCAGCATTGCCGAAGTCCGCGGAAAAATAGGGCAGCATGGCGTCGAGCACAGCCGGCTCGACGGGCGTGGTAGCGTTGTAATCGAGGTAAACGCGCTTCATGGGTCGTTCTTAGGATAGCAGGCCTTGTGAACTCCGGCGAGTGGCGAGGTGTTGCGCGCTGCCATTGTTTCTCCCGGCCCTCAATAGACCCGTAAATTGCCGAGTCAGAGGTTCTCCTGCCCGCGCCGGAGATACATTAGTTCCCTCGAATAGCACTTTGGTTACGGTCGGCGGGAGCGCCCAGAGGTCAAGGAATTGTCTTGCCAGCCAGCGCAAAGTTGCGCATGATGCGCGCTATGGAACTGAAAAAAGCCTTTTTGATGGGATTTGTTCTGGCGTTTGCGGCGGCAGCGGCGCTGGCGATTTTCGTGGTGTTGTTTGGCAAATGGGGACAATTTGAGCTGCAGGTGCTGCTGACCACGGCCTCCATCGGGGTGTATAGCCTGATCGCATTGTGTTGTTCAACGATTTATCAGGATGAAAAATGGAAGTGGCTGGCTGGATTAGGGATTGCCACATGCGGTATCGGCCTGGCATTCGCTGTCCTGACCAACTGGGAGCTGATCAAGCCCGAGTTGGAGAATTTGCTGAAACTACGGTTCTTTTTTTTAAGCGTGGCAATGGCCATTGCCGCGACGTCGCTGATGATCCGCGTGGCCGCGCGCGCAACGGCCGTGAGCATTTCGAAGGGCGTGACCATTTGTCTGATCTGGATCACCACAGGACTCGTCAATCTCTTACTCTTCGAACGCACCCATGTCGCCCGCGCGGACGAAATGTTGCTAAAGCTTCTCGCGGTATCCGGGATTCTCGGGCTGCTGGGAATCATCGCCACGCCCATTCTGAAAAAAATCGCGACAGGAAACGGCTCTTCGAGCTAGGCGATTTTACCGGATACATCGCGTCTCACAGCCATCGTGTCAGGGTCACATTCTTGTTACCCAGCTTGGCTTGCCGAACAGTGTCCATGCTAGAGTCTTCCCTTTAAGATGTCCGCCATTGCCGAGGGATTGAATAAGCACGCGGGGAGGAAGATGTGGCGTATCGGGATTTGCGGGAGTTTGTGGACGGGCTGGAGAAGGCAGGGGAACTGAAGCGCATTCGCGCGGAAGTGGACCCGGTCCTGGAGATTACGGAAATCACGCAGCGCGTTGGAAGGGCGAAGGGACCGGCGCTGCTCTTTGAAAAACCGAAAGGCTCGCGGCATCCCTTGCTAATCAATGCATTTGGCAGCGTGCGGCGGATGGAGCTTGCGTTTGAAGTGAACGGGCTGGAGGAAGTGGCTGCGCGCATCCAAGGCTTCCTGAAAATGGAGACGCCGCAAGGATTGTTCGACAAGATAAAGATGTTGCCGAAGCTGGCGGAACTGGCGTCGTTTTTCCCGAAGAGTGTGAAGTCCGGCCCGTGCAAGGAAGTGATCAGGAAGGGAACTGACGTCAACCTGCTGGACTTCCCGATACTGAAATGCTGGCCGCAAGATGGCGGGCGGTTCATTACCTTTCCGCTGGTCTTTACGAAAAACCCCGAGACTGGAAAACGCAACGTAGGTATGTACCGCATGCAGGTCTATGACGAGCGAACGACGGGTATGCACTGGCAGACGCAAAAGCATGGCGCGGAGCACTTCCGCAGGGCGCGTGCGGCGAATCCCGAGGGGCGCATCGAGGTTTCCGTGGCGATCGGGGCGGATCCTGCGATTTCTCTCGGTGGCATACTGCCGATCCCCCCGGACCTGGACGAAATGATGTTTTCCGGCTTTCTGCGCCGCGAACCGGTCGACATGGTGCCCTGCGAGACGAATGAGCTGGAAGTTCCCGCCCACGCAGAAATCGTGCTGGAAGGCTATGTAAATTTGAACGAGATGCGGACGGAAGGGCCATTTGGGGATCACACCGGCTATTACTCGCTGGAAGGAGAGTACCCGGTCTTCCACGTGGAATGCGTGACGCATAAGAAGGACCCGATTTACCTGACTACCGTGGTGGGACCGCCGCCGCAGGAAGACTTTTATATGGGTTATGCCATCGAGCGCATTTTCCTGCCACTGATGAAGATGCAGTATCCGGAAATCGTGGACGTCTCACTGCCGGCGGAAGGCATTGTCCACAACCTGATGATTATCTCGATCAGAAAGTCTTACCCCGGGCACGCGCGCAAGATCATGAACGGGATTTGGGCGCTGGGCCAGGCCATGTTCACCAAGGTGATCGTGGTGGTGGACCACGACGTGAATATCCATAATTATAATGAAGTGGTGTGGAAGGCGCTGTGCACGCTGGACCCGGAGCGCGACGTGCAATTCACGTTTGGGCCGGTGGATACGCTGGATCACGCTGCGCGTATGCAGGACTATGGATCGAAGATGGGGATCGATGCCACACGAAAGTGGGCCACCGAAGGATTTATGCGCCCCTGGCCCGATGAGATTGTGATGGACGCGGGAACCAAGGCGCGCATTGATGCCATGTGGAAAACCTTGTCTGTGTGACCGCAAAGCGAGTAAGTGCTTTCAAATGATTACCGTCCTTGGGGACAGGGGGCAGTTTCCACAAAAAACACAACCTGTAGTGGTACTAATAGCTAGGCTACGCTAGATATAGCCCATCCGCCCTTGAATACCCCCACAACTGCCTAGAACTCCCTGCATTCTTAGGACAACTACCGTAGAGAATTCCTTGACGCTACACAGCTCTCAATGACATAACTTTCCCACAGGCCGCACCTCGGGGAATCCGCAGCGTTTCATGGGGTGCGCGACACGATCGGTCGCTCGAACGTGTGTTTGGGCGCAGGGTGGAGTTCCTTGTGATTGAATCGCGCGAAGTGATGAATGTGCGCCAGGCCTCACAGTACCTGGGGATCTCCCCGGACACCCTGTACCGTTACATCACCGAGGGCGAAATACCTGCCTTTAAACTCGGAAATCGTTGGAAACTTCGTAAGACGATTCTGAACCGCTGGATGGAACGCAAGATGAGCCAGGCGCACGCGAGACGTCATTAGTCTGGTAAGAACGTCAGGGGCTGACCGCGCTGCGGTCAGCCAGAACAAAGAGGCCGCGATATGTGGTTACTGGGCGGGCGGAAAAACAAGCAACTGGTGGGACTGGACATCGGGTCCAGCTCTATCAAGGCCGTGGAACTGAAATCCACGAAAGCGGGCTACGAGCTGGTCAGCTTCGGTTTGGAAACGCTGGCGCAGGATACCGTGGTGGACGGCGCGATCATGGACGCCCCGCAAGTGGCCAACGCCATTAGCAAAATTTTCGACGCACAGCGCATCAAGACCAAGAACGTGGCGACCTCAGTTTCCGGGCACTCGGTGATTGTGAAGCGGGTACCTCTTCCGCTGATGACCGAAGAAGAGCTTTACGACCGCATCCCTTCGGAAGCCAGCCAGCACATTCCCTTTGATATAACCGACGTAAATCTCAGCTATCAATTGCTTGAATCAATGGACGCGCAGATGGACGTCTTGCTGGTGGCGGTGAAGAAGGACAAGATTCTAAACCATACGAACGTCCTGGCGCAGGCGGGTAAGACGCCCGTGGTTGTGGATATTGATGCTTTTGGATTGCAGAACTGCTTCGAAGTGAACTACGAGCCAGACGCGGGGCAGACGGTAGCGCTGCTGAATATCGGCGCTAGCGTCATGAACATCAATATCGTCCGCGGAGGCATTCCGTTGTTTACACGCGACGTCAGCGTGGGCGGCAACCAGTATACCGACGCGTTGCAGAAGGAATTGGACCTGAGCTTCGAAGACGCCGAGCGGTTGAAGAAGGGCGATACCCTGCCCAGCGTTACCGACGAGCAGAAGCAGCAGATCTTGCGCAGTGTCTCCGACATTTTGACCCTGGAAATTCAGAAGACTTTCGATTTTTTCCGTGCCACGGCCAGCGGTGAGAATATTCAGCGCATCGTGGTGGCGGGCGGCACGGCGCGCGTTCCGGGTCTTGTGGACCTGTTGCGCGAGGAATTTGCCATGCCGGTGGAAGAATTAAATCCGTTCCGTAAAGTGCTCATCAATCCTAGCAAGCACAGTGATGATCAGATTCGCGAACTGGCTCCGCGACTGGCCATTGCCGTGGGTTTGGCACTGAGGAGCTTTGACTAGCCATGATCCGCATAAACCTTCTCGGTCAACATCGTCCCAAGTCCGCGCGTCGGCCTGTTGACACCGGCGCAGCTCTTCCGCTGCTGTTCATCGGCGCTGGAGTGCTGCTGGGCAGCCTCTTCCTTTTCTACTTTTACCATGCGTGGCAGACGCAGTTGAACGATGAGAACAACCGCATCAAACAGCTGCGCGCGCAGAAGACGGAACTCGAGCAGATCAAGCAGCAGGTGGACGCCTTCGAAAAGCAGAAGGGCGTACTGCAGCAGCGCGTGAATGTAATCGAGCAGCTTCAGCGTGACCGCAACGGCGGCCAGGAACTCCTGGACATGGTGGCGAACACCGTGTCTCGGACGGAAAACCTATGGCTGAGCTCGATGACCCGCAAGGCCAACAGTCTTACGATGGATGGGGCTTCCGCCTCGATCAACTCGGTGGCGAATTTCATCACCGCCTTGAAGCGTTCCGGATATTTCCAAAAAGTGGAAATCAAGGAATCGAAGCAGGACGAAAAGAATCTGGCAGTGCAAACGTTCACGTTCCAGATTTCCGCGGAAATTTCTCCGCCGCAGGGCGCGCAGGGCAAGCCGGGAACCGGCCAGACCAAACCGGCCAGCAGTCCGGCGAAGGCCGCACCGGCATCCGCGGCGCCGGCGAAGAAAGGGTAGGAGAGCGCCATGGCCAATCCGTTTCGCGACATGTCGGTGATCATGCAGGGCCTGGTGGCTATCGCCATCGCGGTCATTCTCGTTCTGGTGGGAGTGTATGTTCCGTTTTCGCCGGTAGCGCAGGAGCGCGATCAGGTGGATAAGGCTGTGCGCGACCGGACGCAATTGACGCAGGAAGTGACACAGCTCCAGGTGTACAAGCAGCGGTATGGCGAGCTGAAGCAGCAGATGGACGCTCTCTCCAAGCAGCTGGATACGTTGAAGACCATTGTGCCGGAGGAAAAAGAGGTTGATGAATTCATCCGGCTGATACAGGGGGCTGCCAGCGCATCCAATGTGCAATTGCGCCGGCTGACCTCGCAACCGATTGTGGCGCGCGAGATTCACTACGATATGCCGTTCGAAGTGCAGGCTGACGGCCCGTACTTTAATCTTTTGGATTTCTTCGGGCGATTGAGCCGGTTGTCGCGGATTATCAATGTGGGGGATCTGCAGTTCGATGATCCTGCTGGTAGCTCGGCTAAGGGCGTGAAGTATCCGGTTCGTCCGGGAACCACGGTCACGGGAACTTTTACAGCTACAACGTATTTCACCAAGCCGGCTGATACGAGCACAGCTCCCGCACCGGGAGCGAAGGCTTCGAATCAGCCAGCTGGAAAACCCTGAGCGGGAATGAGCGAACTATGCGTTCAGCGAAGACTCTCGTACTAGGGATTTTGCTCGCGGCAGCCGCAAGCGGCTTGCACGCGCAGGCCAAGCCCGCACCAGCGACAGGCGCGAAGTCCGCACCAGCCGCTGTGGCGAAGCCCAAGGCAGCGCCGCAAGTTGCGAAACCAGCGGCGAAGCCCGCGGTGAAATCCGTCAGCAAGAAACCGGCCAAGGCGGCAGCAGCGCCGGCCGAAGGGGCGGCGCCGGCTGAAGGTGAAGTAAAGCTGGCGCGGCGTGATCCTTTCGAGTCCCTCGTGGGCCGGCAGAAGGCGCAGGCAGAAGCTTCGAAGAACCTTCCTCCGGGTAAGGCTGGTTTGCAGGTGGAATCGCTGCGGCTTGACGGCATCGTGCGGGCCCCCAACGGAATGATCGCGGTGGTCAGCAATCCGCAGTCGCGCACGTATTTCTTGCGGGAAGGCGATCAGTTGTATGACGGCCGGGTTGAAAAGATCGCGATGGATGGCGTGTCCTTCCACGAATTGGGCAAAGACGCTTTTGGGAAACCCGTGGAACGCCAGGTGAATAAGAGAATTTACTCGAGTGCAGGAGAACAGCAATGAAGACGAACTGGGCGGCCCTTCGGTATGGCTGCATGATCCTTGCGAGCGCGGCGCTGGGCAATTGCCCGGTACTGGCTCAGGCGCAAGCACCGGCGGGCGCTACGGCGACCGCGGCGGTGATCTCCAGCGTGGCGATCACGCAAGCGCCGCTACGCGCGGTCGTCCGCGTGGAAGGCGAAGGGCGTCTCGACGTTCATGCCGCCCGCATGCAGAATCCGGAACGCGTGGTGCTGGATTTCTCTGGCGCGCGGCTGGCGGTGCAGAAGACCGTCATTCTGGGAGTCTCGGCGCCGGTGCGCGATGTGCGGCTCGGGCAATATCGTCCGGATATAGCGCGCGTGGTCGTCGATCTCACCGGGGCGGCGCCTTATCAGGTTTCGCATGACGGCTCGGCCATCGTGATCTTTTTCGAAGCCCTGCCCGAGGCTCCCGCGGAGGTTCCGGCCGCCGCCGTGCGGTCCACCACGCTGACCTCGACTCTGCGTCCCGAATTTCATTACACAGCGAGCGCTCCTCACCGGGCGCCACGCTCGGCCAAGTCTTTTAGCGCTCCTGCTCCTCGGTTTACCTTGCCTGGCGAACTGACCCAGCCCTCAATCGTCCTGGCATCGTTCGACGGGAGAAAAGAGCCTGCACGACCGGAGAATCCGGCGCAGCAGGCAGCCCAGGAGGCCGCACAGCAGGCCAGCAGCGCCGCAACCACGATGGCGACGTCATCGACTTCTGCGCAGGCGTCCACTGCTTCTGTTCCCAGCAAGTACACGGGTGAACCTATCTCCGTCAATTTGAAGGATGTGGACCTGCGCGACTTTTTCCGGCTGATCCATGAGATCAGCGGCTTAAACGTCGTGCTGGATCCAGCGGTCAAGGGGGCACTCACGATCGTGCTGGATGAAGTGCCGTGGGATCAGGCGCTGGACATCGTGCTCCAGAACAACGGTCTGAATAAGCAGCTCAATGGCAATGTGCTGCGCATCGCGACCCGCGACACCTTGAAAAAGGAAGCGGAAACGCAGCGCGACCTGGAAAAAGCGCAGACCGAAGCGGTTGCTCCGGTCACCGTCACTCGCGTCCTGAGCTATGGCAAGGCCGCGGGGATGAAAGACACGTTGAAGAAGTTCCTTTCGGCGCGCGGCGACATCCTCGCTGACGAGCGTTCCAACCAGCTCATCATTCGCGATATCCCGTCGGTAATTCCGACCATAGACAACCTTATCCGGCAGCTCGATCGTAAGTCGCAGCAGGTGGAAATCGAAGCCCGGGTGGTTTCTGCTTCGCGTTCTTTCGCCCAGGACATCGGCACGGAACTTGGTTTTGGAGGTTCCGCAACGCATGGCCGCTCGCTCTTTGGCGGTTCTCCCGCCGTGGGCGGCAGCGGTGTTACCGGCAATATCCCAGCGCCTGTGGTGATTAGCGCCACTGGTGGAACGACGGGTAACGGAGCCACGTCGGGCCTACCCCTGTTGACGAACCTCGGGGCAGGCGTTCCGACCAGCGGCTTCGGCTTCTCGCATCGTTCGCCGAACTTCGCACTGGACTTTTTCATTACAGCAGCGGAGGCCAAAGGCGTCGGTAAATTGCTCTCCAAGCCCAAGGTCATCACGCAGAATAACGAAAAGGCGACCGTCAAGCAGGGTACCAAGCTGCCGATTCAGACGACTATCAACAACACCATTTCTGTGCAATTCATTGACGCGGTGCTGAAGCTCGAAGTTACTCCACAGATTACCGCGGAAGGCACCGTATTCATGGACGTGCTCGTCGAGAATACCCAGATCGATACAGGTATTCCGCGGGTCTCGGGCATCCCGGCACTGAACACGCAGTCTGCCGAAACGAAGGTGCTGGTGGCCGACGGCGGCACCGTGGTTATCGGCGGCATCATCATCTCCTCGCAACGCGTGGACATTACCGAAGTGCCGCTGGTGGGCAGCCTGCCACTGATTGGCCATCTGTTCAAACGCACCAACGTTAACATCCAGTCGCAGGAACTGCTGTTCTTCCTGACGCCGCGGATCATCCCCGGATAACCACTGGATAAGCCCGGGTTTACAGCGAAACTTAGTTTCCGGGTACTGTTCAACCCCGGCCACAAAACGGCCAACACTTCCCAAGGAGAATGAAATCGAGGAGACTATGGTCTCCTCGATTTTGTTTTATGAAGACACCGTTTACCAATCGTCTCCGCGCCGTGCAATCAGGTTTGGAAGCCGCGGGGATGGACTGTCTGCTGGTGAGCGCTCCACCCAACTGGTATTACTTGACCGGTTTTACCGGGGAAGCGGGGGCTCTGGTTGTCTCCCGCCGAAGCGCCACGCTGATTACCGATGGGCGCTTTACCGTGCAGGCGAAGCAAGAGACCTCTGGGGTTCGTATCGTGCGGCAAAAAGCCGGATTGTTTGAAGCCGCCGGGCAATTCCTGCGGCAATCAGGCTTTCGGCGGGTTGGCTTCGAGCCGGCGCAGCTTACCGTAACGCAGTGGAAAACTGCTCGAAAAGCTGCCGGACCCCGGTGTCGCTGGAAACCAGCCAAGGGCGTTGTTGAAGCGCTGCGGCAGTGTAAAGATTCGCACGAGATTGAACTCCTGCGCAGGGCCGCTGTGCTGGGCGGGGAAGTCTTGGGAGATGCGCTGAAGCTCTTGAAGCCGGGGGTACGAGAAATTGAAATTGCGGCGGAGATCGAATACCAGATGCGGCAACGCGGCGCTTCCGGTCCGGCGTTTGAAAGCATTGTGGCCTTTGGCGAGCGCTCTGCGCTGCCCCATGCGCGGCCCACGGCCAAGCGGCTGGGGAAAAATGAGTTGGTCGTCCTGGACCTGGGTGCTATACTCGCCCACTATTGCAGCGACATGACCCGCACGGTGTTCGTCGGGCGGGTCCCAGAACGCATCCGGCGGTGGTATAAGGCGGTTCTGGAAGCACAGCAGGGGGCCATTGCCGCTGTCAGAGCGGGGGCCACCTGTGGGGAAGTGGATGCCGCGGCAAGGCGAGTGCTGGAGGGCTACCGGTTAGAGCGTTACTTCCTGCATAGCACGGGTCACGGCCTGGGCTTGGAAGTGCATGAAGACCCCCGGGTAGCGAAGGGCCAGAAACACCCCCTGGCTCCGGGAAACGTGATTACCATCGAACCGGGAGTGTATGTGGCAGGCGTCGGGGGCATCCGGATCGAAGACGACGTCGCCGTGCACGCTGATAAGACCGAAGTTTTGACCCGCATTCCGCGGGATCTTACCGAGCTCTGAAAATGGCATGAAACAAAAAAAGCCTGCGAAGTCGAGTCCTTCGTTCGCCAATCCTGAATTTGAGCAGATCGAGCAGCTCCTCCGCTTCATGAGCGAGCACAACCTCGAGGAATTCGAATACTCTCGAGGGGACCTGCGCATCCGGCTTCGCAAACCGTCCACGAATGTAATCGTCTCGACGGCCCGAGCCTCGGCCATGCCGGAAATCATCGTTCCAGGGGCTGCGGAAGCCTCGCAGAGCTCGAATCTTGCGCCTGCCGCGGGCCCAGAACGCCGATCCTCCGAGGATCTACACCTAGTCAAGTCGCCCATTGTCGGGACCTTCTACGGGTCTCCCAGCCCCGGCTCGGAGCCTTTTGTAAAGGTTGGCGCGCACATCGAGTCCGGCGAGACCCTTTGCATCGTGGAAGCCATGAAGCTCATGAATGAAATCGAATCGGACATCACCGGGGAAGTGCTCCGGATCTTTGCCGAAAACGGGCAGCCCGTCGAATACGGCCAGCCGCTCTTCGGCATTCGTCCGAGCCGCAAGAAGTAACCGGCCCACTTAAGCCATGTTCCAGAAAATCCTAGTAGCCAATCGCGGGGAAATAGCCCTGCGCGTCATTTGCGCCTGTAAAGAACTTGGGATATCCACGGTTGCGGTGTATTCGGAGGCCGACCGGAACTCCCTGCACGTGCGCTTCGCCGATGAGGCGGTTTGCATTGGCCCCGCGCGCAGCAGCGAAAGCTATCTGAATATCCCGCAGGTCATCAGCGCCGCGGAGATCACCAACGTGGATGCGGTGCACCCTGGCTACGGCTTTCTCTCCGAAAACGCCAACTTCGCAAAGGTCTGCGAAGCCTCTGAAATTACCTTCATCGGTCCTACTCCGGAAATCATCGAGATGATGGGAGAAAAGGACCGCGCCCGCCGGGAGATGAAATCCGCGGGCCTGCCCACGATCCCCGGAAGCGATGGGGTGGTGGAAGGGGATGAACAGCTCATCAAGGATTCTTCGCGCATCGGGTATCCCTTGATTCTAAAGGCCACGGCGGGGGGCGGCGGCCGCGGCATGCGCGTGGTGCGCAGCCAGCAGGAGCTGCTGGCCGCGTACCAGACGGCGCGCAACGAGGCGCAGCAGGCCTTTGGCACTCCGGATGTTTACATGGAGAAGTTCCTGGAACACCCGCGGCATATCGAGATTCAGGTGCTGGGCGACCAGCACGGCGAGGTGATCCACCTGGGCGAGCGCGAGTGCAGCATCCAGCGCCGCCACCAAAAGCTGGTTGAGGAATCGCCGTCACCCGCCATGGACGCGAAACGCCGCAAGGATCTTGGCGCGAAGGTAGTCAAGGCATTGGAAAAAATCAATTACACCAACGCGGGCACCGTCGAATTTTTGATGGATGAAGACGGCGCGATTTATTTCATCGAAATGAACACGCGCATTCAGGTGGAGCATCCGGTCACGGAATTTGTCACCGGGGTGGACCTGGTCAAGGCGCAAATCCGGATTGCCGCGGGCGAGAAGATGGAGGATGCGGTCGGCGAGATGCATTTCAGCGGGCATTCCATCGAATGCCGTATTAACGCGGAGGATCCCGAGACCTTCGTGCCCTCTGCGGGGCGCATTACCACGTTTCAGGCGCCGGGTGGCACCGGCGTGCGCGTGGATTCGGCCGCCTATTCCGATGCGGTGATTCCACCGTACTACGACTCGTTGATCGCCAAGCTCATCGTCAAAGGCCGCGATCGCGGGGAAGCCATCGGGAGAATGCGCCGGGCTCTGGAGATGTTCGTCATCGAGGGGATAAAGACCTCCATCCCGCTGCATCGCAGGATTTTCGCGGATGAGGATTTCGCCGCCGGGAAGTTTGACACCCATTTCATTGAAAGACTCCTCGGTACGAACGGAAAATAGGGTCACATGCGCCTTGTTCTTCCCCGGCTGTATGTGATATTAGACGCTGCATTGCTAAGTGTTCCCCTCAAAGATTGCGCGCAAGGTTTGGCTGATGCCGGAGTCCGTTTGCTCCAGTACCGGAACAAGAGTGCGCCTGCGCGGGAGCTCCTCCGCGATGCGCGGGAGCTCACCTCGGCGCACGGCGCGCGCGGGATAGCTATTTTTGTGAATGACCGTGCGGACGTGGCGTTTCTCGCCGGAGCCAGCGGGGTTCACGTGGGCCAGGAGGACCTGGGCGTGGAGCAGGCGCGCGCTTTGGTCGGCGCGGATCGCTGGGTGGGCGTTTCCACGCACAGTCTCGAGCAGTTCCAGCGCGCGGTGGAAACATCGGCAGATTACATCGCCGTAGGCCCGGTTTTTTCGACGACAAGTAAGGACAACCCCGGTCCGGTGGTGGGCGCCGAACTGATCAGGCGCGTGCGTCCGCTGACGAAGAAGCCGATTGTGGCGATTGGGGGAATTACCCTGGAACGTGCCGCCGAAGTGCTGGAGGCCGGAGCGGATTCCATTGCGGTGATCAGTGACATTCTGCGCGCGGACGATCCGGGCGCGCGAGCACGGCAATACATCGAATTACTGGCCGCTGTGAAGCCGGCGGCTACGGTCTGAGGGCTAACTAAGAATGGCAGACACAACGCACATCGCTTCGGGGCCCGGCGCCAAGCAAGAACCAGGTTTCATCCGGGCCATCGGGCTTTTTGACGGCACCATGATCGTCGTCGGCTCGATGATCGGTTCCGGCATTTTTATTGTGGCCGCGGATATTACCCGGCAGACCGGCTCCGCTGGCGGCCTGCTTCTCACTTGGATCCTCACCGGATTGCTAACCGTTTCTGCGGCGCTTTCTTACGGTGAGCTTGCCGCGCTGTTTCCCCATGCCGGCGGGCAGTACATCTATTTGCGCGAGGCCTATTCGCCGCTTTGGGGTTTCCTCTATGGCTGGACGTTGTTTCTGGTCATCCAGACGGGAACGATCGCCGCCGTGGCCATCGGTTTTGCCAGGTATCTCGGCGTTCTGTTTCCCGCCATCTCCGCAAAGACCTTCGTTGTGCACCCCATCGACTTTTCCTCGAAGTATGCGGTGAGTCTTTCTGTCCAGCAGCTGGTCGCCGTGCTGATGATTGTTTTCCTGACGTTTCTGAATACGCTCGGGGTGCGGCTGGGAAAGCTGATCCAAAACATTTTTACAACGGCGAAGGCGCTGTCGCTGCTGGGACTCATTTTCCTTTGCGTTTTTGTCGCCAGAAACCACGCCGCCATCACCGATAATTTTGCGCACCTCTGGGCCATTCGCGGCGCGCTGAAGATCGAGCCGGGCGCCAATTTCCTGCGCGGCTTGGTTCCCACGGTTACCGCCGCCAGTGGGGCGTTCGGCCTGTTCGTGGCTTTCGGCGTGTCCCAGGTGGGTTCGCTGTTCTCCGCGGACGCCTGGAACAACATCGGCTTCACCGCCGCCGAAGTGAAAAACCCGAAACGCGACGTGGCGCTGTCCATGGCCTTCGGAACGCTGATCGTGATCACCCTCTACTGTTTGGCGAATCTCGCGTATCTCTGTGCTCTGCCGCTGGCGCAAATCCAGAATGCTCCGGATGATCGCGTGGCCAGCGCGGCGCTCAACGCCATTTTTGGACCAGCGGGCGCCGGGATCATGGCCGTGGCCATCATCATCTCCACGTTTGGTTGCAATAACGGATTGATCCTGGCCGGCGCGCGTGTGGCTTACGCCATGGCCAAAGACGGACTCTTTTTCCGTGCCACGGGCACCCTCAATAAGAGAGGCGTTCCAGCAATCGCGCTCGGCTATCAAGGCATCTGGATCATCGTGCTAATTCTGCTGCGTACGCGCCACGCGGACGGCACGTACGGCAATCTGTATAGCGACCTGCTCGATTACGTGGTTTTCGCGGTGCTGATCTTTTACGCTTTGACCATTGCGGGAATTTTTGTTCTTCGTGTGCGGCGGCCCAATGCGGAGCGCCCGTACAAAGCTTTCGCGTATCCGTTTATGCCCCTGCTATACATCGTCTCCGCGCTAGCCATCATGTTCGTGCTGCTGCTCTACAAGACGCAGACCACCTGGCCGGGATTAGTGATTGTGCTGCTGGGTGTTCCCGTGTATTTGCTTTGGTCCCGGCGGGCCGTGAAAGCTGGCCCCACACAATAATCGAATTTTCTTGTAGGGGCGCGGCATGCTGCGCCCCTACAATGCTCTAGGTCAAATTGGCAGTGGCTTGAGTAAACGGGGAAAATCCCCCAAAAGGAGGAGTTGCATGGGCAACCCCTTGTTTGCAAGGAAGTCGATGAGCATGCTGCTCACAGAGTCGCAAGAAGCCGGCGCGCATAGCCTGAAACGCACTTTGGGACCGTTCCAACTGACGGCGCTCGGCGTGGGTGCCATCATCGGCGCGGGAATATTTGTGATGTCGGGACTTGGCGCGCACTACGCCGGCCCTGGTTTGATGCTTTCCTTCGTGCTCTCCGGACTGGGATGCGCGTTTGCCGGCCTGTGTTACGCGGAATTCGCTGCCATGATCCCGCTGGCAGGAAGCGCGTACACCTATGCTTACGCGACACTCGGCGAACTGTTTGCCTGGATCATTGGCTGGGACTTGACTCTCGAATACGCCATGGGCGCGAGCACGGTTTCCTCGGGATGGTCGAATCACTTTATAGAGCTGCTGAATATTTTTCATATCAAGATGCCGTTGTGGCTGGCGTATGACCACTGGACGGCGCTGCACACTGCCGAAAGAATGGTCGGGCGGCAAATGGCGCAAACCGTGGACCCTTCGCTGATTCCTGGCACCCAGGCGTTTCTGGACAAAGTGAGCGCCATCGTGGCCACCAACTCCCCGGAACTCGTTCAGCGGGCACATGACCTCGTCAATGCGCCGAAACTTTTTGGCATGGAGATCGGATTTAATTTACCGGCATTCATAATCGCTCTGATCATCACCGCGATTCTGGTGGTGGGCATCAAGGAAAGCGCGCGGTTTAATGCCACCATCGTTACCGTCAAGGTCGCCGTCGTCCTCTTCGTAATCGGTCTTGGTTTCAAGTACGTTTCCTTCGCAAACTGGGGCAGCGATTGGCATAGTTTTGCGCCCATGGGTTTTAGCGGCATCGGGGCAGGCGCGGCGTATATTTTCTTCGCCTACATCGGATTCGACGCCGTCTCCACCACCGCGCAGGAAGCGAAGAATCCGCAGCGCGATCTGCCCATCGGCATCATCGTTTCGCTGCTTGTTTGTACCGTGCTCTATATCCTGGTCGCGGGCGTTCTTACGGGCATGGTGCATTGGCAGGACATCAATATCGAAGCGCCCGTTGCGCGAGCATTCCTCGATCGCGGGCTTTCGACAGCTTCCCACGTCATCACTCTTGGCGCTCTGGCAGGACTTACCAGCGTCATGCTGGTCATGCTTTTGGGCCAGACCCGGGTGCTTTATGCCATGGCAAATGATGGGTTGCTGCCGAAGAAATTTTTTGCCGCGGTACATCCGAAATTCCGCACGCCCTATAAAAATACCATGCTGGTTGGATTGCTCGCGGCCATCGTTGGCAGCGTCACGCCCATCGACGATATCGGAAGAATGGTGAATATCGGCACGCTACTCGCGTTCGTGATTGTATGCATAGCGGTAATCGTTCTGCGCAACACCAACCCCAGTCAGCCGCGGCCGTTCCGCACGCCTTGGGTGCCGCTCGTTCCCATCCTCGGCATTCTGTTTAATGGCTACATGATGTACAAATTGGGCTGGGTGAATTGGGCGCGCCTCTTCATTTGGCTGATCATCGGTCTGGTGATCTACTTCACTTACAGCCGGCATCACAGCCGCGTCAGCAATCCATCGGCGCAATAGAGTTTTCTGCGGGGCCGCATACCCGGCCCGGCGAATTCTCCTTTACATAAACCATTCCACTCGTCTCTCATGGGCGATTCGGGTAAAGTGTTTCTTCTGTCTTCCCGTTCATGACCGTTCTCGGCACAACTGTGCGAAACCTATTCCAGCGGCTCACCTGGCTGGACCGGACGGCAGCGCTCCTCAGCCTCGCCGGGGCGGCCGAGGGAGCATTGGGCGGCGCGTATCGCGCAACGCCAGCCTTCAACTTTGTCCGTTTTCTTGCAGTGATTGCGGTGGTTTATCTGCTCTTCCGTTTCTGGAGCGCCTGGCGCAACCAGCTCCTCTGGAGCCTGCGCAACCGGCTGATCGTCGCCTATTTGTTCATCGCCGTTGTGCCAGTTCTGCTCCTGCTGATTCTCGCCGTCCTCGCTGGGCAGATTCTCTATTCGCAGCTTGGCGCTTATCTTTTGTATGAGGAATTTCACCATCGCCTGGAACTGCTCGCGGATTCCGCGGAAAACCTTGCCGCTGCGGAAGTTTCACTCCCCGCTTCCATCCCGGATGCCGTTCTGGAGAAGGCCTTGGAGGCGCAGGTCTCCACCGCGCACGCGCGCGATCTGCCCGGGCTGAAAGTGAATTTTCACGGGGAATCCGCTTATCTCCGGCGCGTGGCCGGGCCGGGTGAAAAATCTTTCTTGGGCATCGTGCAAAGCGGGAATCAGCTTCGCCTCGAAGCGATAAAACATGTCGATTCCCCGCGCGGGTCGCGCATCATCGAATTAAGCGTCCGCGTCACCCCGGAGTTCCTCGAGGAAGTGGCTCCGGATCTTGGCCCGATTGATGTCACCTTGGCGCAACCCGTCGAAGGGGATACCACACGAACCGCGGTGCGCATTGGCAACAGGGACTACCGCGCCGTGGGACGTATTGCCACCCGCCGGCGCACACTGCCGCCGCCGCGCTTCTGGGTGGATCCGGTCCTCGAAGGTTTCTCAAAACTCGATGCCACCTATCTGCAAAGCGGAGAAGGTGTCGAACGCGCCCATCCCGTCTTTGCGTTCTTTACGGCGCGCCCGTCGCAGCTCAATCACCGGATCTTTTCCTCCGTGGGAGAATTCAGCCAGGGCAAAGTCCTCGGCTTTCAGCTGGTCTCTGTCGTTCTGTTGCTCATTGAAATCGCCGCGCTGATTATCGGCATCTATTTGACGCGCGCGATAACCAGCACGGTCTCCGTGTTGTATCGCGCCACGCAGGACGTTAAGGCGGGCGACTTGTCACACCCCATTCGCGTCGCGCGCCGGGATCAGCTTGGCGACCTCGGCGAATCGTTCAACTCCATGACCAGCTCGATCAGCGGGCTCATCGAGGAGCAGAAACAACTGCAGCGCCTGGAAAATGAAATTTCCATCGCTCGCGAAGTGCAGGACCAGCTTTTTCCGGAGAAGCTGCCGGTGGTGGCGGGAGTCGAAATCGAAGCCATCTGCAAAGCCGCGCGCGCGGTCAGCGGGGATTATTACGATTTTATTCAGCTTAGCCCGACGCAAGTGGCCATCGTCATTGCGGACATCTCGGGGAAGGGAATTTCCGCGGCGCTGCTGATGGCCAGCTTGCAGGCGGCGCTGCGCAGTCAACTGCTGGCTCCCGGCAGTGAATCGATGAGCACCGCGGAGCTGGTGGGGCGCATCAATAAGCACCTGGTGCGGAATACCGGCGACGATCGCTTCGCTACATTTTTCATTGCGGTTTATGACAGCTCCACACGCCTGCTGCGCTATACCAATGCGGGCCACTTGCCCAGCTTCTGTATCGCCGGAGGGCGATCGACGCATCTCGACGTGGGGGGAATGGTTCTCGGCATCGTCGAAGACTATCCGTACAAGGAAGGTTTGCTGGATGTTCCCGCCGACGCGCTGCTGGTTGGCTATAGCGACGGACTGGTCGAGCCGGAAAATGCCTATGGAGAAGAGTTTGGCATTTCTCGCCTGGAAGAGGTTGCCATGCGCGTGCAGGCCTATCGCCCGCGGCAGGTGGCGGAATTGCTGATGGACGCGGCCGAGGAATGGGCCGGCACACCGGAGCAGGCCGATGACATGACGGTGATCGTTGCGCGGCTGCGCTAGTGCCTTCGTCGGGAGTCTGGTCAACACAATACCCCCCACCCCCCCAGCAATTTGTATGAATATCAAAAGAAACGGGTTGCGGAAAAAGGGGTTTGTAAGAATATGAAAACAAAGGGGGGACAAATTGGGTTGAAAGTTGAATGTTGAGAGGTACCCCCCACCCCCCTGTTGTGACAACAAGTGTGCTCAGCGAATTGAAGGGAAAGGAGTTAAAGGGCATCCTGTTTAGCCAAGATAGACGCGGGGAGCGAGTGACAGACTGAGCGGCAGTGGGATGCGTAGTAAGGGGAAGTCGAGCGTTCACGCGGCATGATAGCACGGACAAGATGCCATGTCAAGAAGTTTATCATGTTGGTATCATTCGAATGAGTTGTGGAAAAGCGCCGAGCGAAGCCTCTAGCTCAAGACTGGAAGGTCTCGTATGATCTTGTGCGCGGAGCTGGGGGGCAGGTCAAAACCCCTGTTATTCCGCCCGTCATTTCTGTTTGAGAGGTGGCGGAATTCCCAAGAGCCAATAAACGGAAGCTGCAAATGCAATTCCCTCAAGTCCTGCCAATAGAATGCCCGCTGGAAAGGGAGGATACCTGTCGAGTGACCGAAGCGCCAGAGTCCACCCAGCAATATGCACTCCTGATAACACGAACAGCAGTATCCAGAAACCCCTCGAACTCCAGGCATGACGGTATTGAGATACCGCACCTACCCAAAGAATTACTGTTAACAGCCAAAATTTTTGCCATTTTTCTGGTATGCGCGAGAGCCATGGTGGATTGGTGAAGGCAACCGCGATGAACACAGCCGCAATGGCAATCGCAACTAGCAAACAAATGATGGAATCTCTTACGTTAATTTTCACCACGCTTGACAAGCTCCCGTGTTCACTTCTTCGACTTCTTCCTTCAGTGATTTCCCCTCACTGTGAATGAACTCACCGACTGCTACTAAACCGGACCATTTTTCCCCTGTTGACAAAATCCCACGAAATATGGAGGACCGCAGCGGGACTACCAAGCCCTTCGTCGTTTGGTACGCAATTGCTGCCGTATCAGAGCCCTTTCGGATTACATCGTCCGCGCTTGGAGCGCCGGCGCCGGACATATAGTCACCAGCAATTCTTTGCACGAAGCGGGCAGCACAGTCGTGCTGAAGTACGTAATTCCAATTGTTACCCAACGCTTGGAAGAAGACTTTCGTTTGCAGCCATTTAGTGCTGCCGCCGCCGCTGTGGTGCTTAAGATGCTTATAGAGGCGGGTCTTGTAGTCAGCCTCGCAAATAAAATCACTGTTGGTACCGATGGCGTAGGTATCACCTTGCATTGCGTCAACAAAACGCGCCCATTCACATGCATCGCTAAAGCCCCCGAACGCTGGGCCATCGGAACCACCCGGATCCCTCCAATTTCCGCCCTGATCCTTGCAATCCCGTTTGGATGCGCCTCCGTCCTTGGGGTCGTCGTCACGATGGTGATCGTCCCACATACAGAATAAACCAAAAGGATCGACTAAATTCAATGGGTTGCTGAGGACGTAGGTGTAAAGGTTGAGAGATTGTGGATTCCCGATGGATCCCGCCAGGGGATCGGGGGAGGTCCAGCGACCGAAAGTAGAGGAGTACTGCCGGAAGTGTGTGTGGTTGAGGCCGGATTCGGAGTCGCGTTCTTTGCCGGTGAATTTGTATTGGTTGTTGGAGTTGGCTTGGACGACGCGCTCGGCGCCGAAGGGGTAGTAGTCAGACAAGTCCCAAGTGCTAGTCACACCATTATAGCCGTAGACGAAGCGCACGTTGCCGAGAGCGTCGAGGCCATAGTGATCAACCCAGTCGTTGGCCTCTTCGCGCGAAACGTGCAGGCCGTTGAAGTAGATGTGGCGGTACTGGAAATTGCCCGAGAGGTCGGTTTCGATTGCCGGAGCGCCTTGCGTACCGTACCAGTAAATTTTGCCGCTGGACTTCTTCACGCGCTTGCCGTCGCCATCGTAGGTGTAGGTGACGCCGCCTGCAGTGAGGAGATGGTTTTCGGCATCATAGGTGTAGTTGGTGCCGGTGGGAGGAGCAGAAATCATGTTGCCTGCGGAATCGTATGTGTAACCCGCGGCGGGGAGGATGCGATTGTTGGTGCCGATATACCCGGTGAGATTAAACCCGCTTTCTTGCGAGCAGCCGGTGTAGAGCGAGGAGGAACTCGGGATGATGGAGACGAGGTTGCCCCAAGGGTCGTAGGAGTACTGCTCGGCCCAACATTCTTGCAAGTAGCCCGTATCGCCTGAAAAAGCCGGTTGGTTGGTCCCGGCAGTTTGCGCGGTCACGAGGCGGTTTAGCGAGTCATAGGTGAAAGACTGCGCGCTATCAGTATCGGCATTAGGGGTGATGGAAGCGACGTTGCCGTTGTTGTGGCCATTGGCGTCGACGTAGCTGTAGCTCAAATCCACGGTACTGCCCACCCCATCCGTCGACGCGGAGCAGAGCGGCGAGGATGCCCCGTGCCCGGTGCCGTAAAGTTGAATGCGGGCAGGCTGCAAGCGGTTGTTGAATGTCCAGATGTGCGTAAATGTGTTGCCCCAAGCTGCATTCATATAGCAAATGCTGCCGTTCGGCGCGTAGTGGACGTTATATGCGTAATTTGCGTCCGCAGAGCTCTCGGAGATCAGGCGCCCCGCGGCACCTTGCTGAAAATTGATGGTCAGGGCGTTGATGGGATGCACTTCGGTGAGCGGGGAGCCGTCAAGATTGTAAGTGTACGAAAACGTGTTGGAGAGGCCGTTGGTTGTGCGACGGTCGGCTGTAACGCGGCCCATGGTATCGTAGCTCCAGGCTTCGGAGCCTGCGGCGTCACACATGCTGGTGCGACGGCCGACGCCATTGGTGATGGTCAGGGTTGGCGGCGTGCAGCCGGTGGGAGCGGCTGCGCCGTCGTAGACGTACGTAGCGGCGGGAGTGGTGCTGTCGTTGAAGCTTTTGTGCGTGAGGCGATTCAGAGCGTCGTAGGTGTAAGTGGTAATGACGGTAGCTGAGCCGGTTTGATTGGGTTTTGGCGCAGTCTTAGTAAGGAGGTTGCTGTTGGCATCGTAGGTGTAGTTGATCGTTCCCGACTCCGGGTTCACGGATTGCGTCAGGCGAGACAACGAGTCGTAGGTGAACGTGCGCGTGCGCCATTGTGTCGGGTCTGTCGTCCCCCCCTTCTGATCGACGCGAGTAAGATTGCCCATGGCGTTGTATAGGTAACACGTTGCGTAAACAAGACTTCCGCTTGAGTCTGGCTCATCGGTTTCAATGATCCCGCCAAAACCGTCTGTCCAGGTCTCTCGTTTTTTGCCAGCCTCGTCAACTGCAAGGATGGGAAAACCAAGACCATTGGTGGCCGAAGGGCAAAGTTGAGAAGTTAGGCCTCCCAGCCCAGTCCCAGTGACCGCGGTACCGTAGAGCTGCTGCGAGTAAGAAGCGTCCGGATGGGTCACTTTGATTACGCGATCCAGACCGTCGTAGGCCGGGACTTCGAGGCCGTCGGTCGGACCCGCAGTAGCTCTAGCTGCGTGAGAAACGCTTGATACTCTTCCACTCGAGTCGTAGCTCGCAGTTACGCTGGAGGCGCCGTCGGGGTCGCTGACGAGAGTCTTGGTGACGACACGGCCCAAACCGTCCAGTTGAATTTGGTCATGCATGCAACTGCTACAAGATGAAGAAGGTGATGCGTCCTGGATTCCGACATATGTGTCTTCTTGCGTCTCCGATGTGGCGTACGACGTGAGTGCCCAGGGCCGACTACCTCCTGGTGAGATTGGCCCGAAATTGTGAGTGAGCCGGTCTAAAGGGTCAAGAAAGTGCACATAGCTGTCGGCGTTGTCTTGGTCCTTTGCGAGAGCAAGTTTTCCGCTTCCGTAATAATGGCCAAACGTCGAGGCACCAATGAGCGGCGCGGTGACGCTGGTGCGATAGGCATTGGTCGGAGCCGACGGAGCATACGTTGGGGGAGGGTTTGCGCCATTGTCGATGAAGAAGTTATCTGCATAACTGAGGGTCGTTGTGTTTCCATTGGGGTCTTGCGTCGAAAGTACCTGGCCTGTTGTGTCGTAGGTCATTTTCGTGAGGAGAAAGCTGGAACAGGAAGGTAGAACGGTGCACTGCTTGGCTTGCGTGAGATTGCCGCGGACGGGATTCGTGAGCCCGAAGCTCGCGTCATCGTGGTGCGCGATGCCAGTTGCAGGAACGCTGTTTACGAGGCTTTCGGAATCATCATAAGAGAAGTTTGTTTGGGCGATCGGATTGCCACTGGTGTCCTTAATGGTCTTGGTCAAAACGCGGTCCAGAATATTTGCGCCGGTATATAGGTTGGTATATGCGTCTGCCACGATGTAGGTGAAATCGGTTTCGCGATCAGGTGTCCCTGGAAAAGTCGGGGAAGCACCTGCGTAGAACTTCCACTCCTTGATGCTGGCCAGATTGGTAAAAAAAAGGCCGGCGTAGGCCATTTCCGTTTTTTTCGTGATGCTGCCGCCTCCGGGCGTGGGCAGGGTCGTCGTTGTTCGCGAGATTCTAATACGGGAGGCACCCGTGCACGGGGCTGGCGAACAGGCCTGACTGAAATCCCACACGTTGGCAGTAGTTGCCACTAGATTCGCAGGAGCCACCGCTCCCGAATAGGAGTCAATCTGGGATCGCCAGGCTCCATTGTTCAGGATGAACGTGTACACGGTATTGTCGCTGCTGGGTGTGGTAAACGTGACCTTTTGCTGGCAACCGACCTGTCCTGTTGCGCATGTGGTGAGCACAGCTGGAGTGTACGTCGACGTGCCACCACCGGCTGTTCGAGAAGTCATCCACATATTATGAGTCTTGTTGGCATCCTGAAAGTTGGTATAGGTGTAGTTAATCTGGGCGCCTGTGGGCAGGGTGATGCCGGTCAGCAGGCCATAGTGTCCCGGCGTCGTTCCAGAGTCATAGCTGAATTGATATGAGGAGCCATCTGGAAGCACAACACTCTGGAGTGGCTGGATGCTTGAGGAATTTTCGGTAATGCCGGTTTGGCCAAAAGCGGTGTTCACTGGAACTGCGATCGGGTTGAACTGGAATCTCGACGTAGAATTCTGCGAATTGAGAATGTCATAGCAAAAATAAGCGCCTACACAGCCGGTTTGCTTAATGGGGGTACGCCCGAGTGTGTCAATCGCGTCCGAATTGGTCGAAACATGCGAAAAAAAGTTTCCGTTCGTATCTTCGGGAAAACCTTGAGTCGTAACACCGCTTTGCGGGTAGTAAGTCAGGGATGCAGCCATCGTCCCGTCTGGCGCGTCCACCCTGAAGAAGGCTTGCCCGGCATCTGCGGTTCCTCTTAGACGGTACCCGCTTGCATCGTCCGCATAGGCAGGGAGATTTTTCGAGCCGCCCGCGCATCCTGCGGGGTCCGTGATGATTATCGCGCTCCTGAACGTCCGCACGCTTCCGTCAGGCTGAACCCACGAAAAGTTATCATATCTCGTCCACGAGGAGGTGCCGCCCGAACATTGAGCACTGAAGGGAGTATAAAAGATGCCAGTCCCCTGCGCCGTCGCGGATGTGACAACTCGCCAACCGCCCAATCCGCCGGGGACATTTGTAGGCTGCCACTTCGATGAACTATCTACCTTCCAGATACGACTATCGTAAAGTAGACTGGCGGACAAGCTGCGCCCGCCACGCTGAGGAAATGAACCCAAAGGGATTTCGAGGTGAAGGTTGCCGTTCGACACATTGACAGAGCCTAGTTCGACCGGCAGCGTCGTCGAAAACGTTGGTGCGCCAATCTGATTCAATGGGTCTTGAGCCCTAGCAGACTGGCAGAACGGACCCAGAAGTGAAAAAAGCGCCAGGGCATAGAGAATCTGGCGAACACGGAGAAATGGAGCAGTGCGCATTAAGCCTCCGAGAAAGTGGCTTGGTTTGTACGGTACAGTAGAGTAGTTGTCAAGAAAATAACGGACAGCGCTGTGGAAAAGAGGTCTGCCCACCGGAACCATCGGCCAAATTGACCGGCAATCGCTCCGTGATCGTTTCCGACAGGGCCGGAATGTCGCGATCGACAAGCTCCCCGACAAGGACGGGGCAGACAGGACAAGTTGTTCCGTGCAGCTCAATGCTGGAGTGGGTTATACTGGCAAGCTTTCGGATGAAACTGGACGAGGAAACGAATGTCGCTTCGCAATCGAGTGGCGCTGATTACCGGGGGCAGCCGGGGCATTGGGCGGGGGATTGCCTTGCGCCTCGCGCAGGATGGAGCGCGTATTGCTATCGCCTACCGCAGCAATAAGGCCGCGGCGCAGCAAGCACTGCGGCAGTTGCAGGCGAGTGGAGCGGATTGCGTGGCCGTGGAAACGGACATCGGCGACGCGGGCCGCGCGGACCAGCTGATCAATACGGTTGTGGATCGTTTCGGACGCCTGGACATCCTGGTGAATAATGTGGGTGACTTCCGCTGGGGCACGCTGGCGGAATCTTCCCTGGAAGATTGGCACAGCGTTTTTTCCTCCAATCTTATGACTGTTCTTTACGTTAGCCGCGCCGCTTTGCCGCACATGCGCAAGGGGCGCTGGGGCCGCATCATCAATCTTGGAGCGGTGGGCGCGGAGCGCGCCTTCGGCCAGGCGAAAATTTCCGCGTATGCATCAGCGAAGGCCGCGGTGGTGGCGTTGTCGCGGTCACTGGCGCTGGAAGAAGCGAAAAACGGCATCACCGTAAACGTGGTCAATCCATCCAGCATTGATGAAAAAGAGCTAAGCCTCGACGAAGCGCGGCGCATGCGCGATGCGCGTTTCCCCATTGGGCGCCCGCCCACGGTCGAAGATGTGGCCATAAGCGTGGCGTTCTTTGCCTCGGAAGAGGCCGAATACGTCACCGGACAGGTCGTCAACGTGAGTGGCGGATGGATGCTGTGAAGAGGAAGCCTGCTTGAAGTTGCAGGGGCACGATATATCGTGCCCCTGCTGGTTGTTGTAAGCCGGGGCGTGAACCTCCCATGAAAGCACTGACTGCCGCGGAAATGCGCGATGTGGACCGCCTCACGACGGAGCGCTTTGCCATTTCAGGACGACAATTGATGGAGGCCGCCGGGGCGAGCGTGGCATCGGTGGTTCTCGAGCGTTTCCTTCACGGCAGGACATCCCGCCCTAAGAATATTGCCGTCCTTTGCGGAAAGGGAAACAACGGCGGTGACGGTTTTGTGGCCGCGCGCTACCTGCAGAAGGATGCTGGAGGCGTGCGAGTTTACCTGTTTGGCTCGCCCGAAGATTTGCGCGGCGAAGCAGCGGCAAATTTGCAGCGGTGGCAGGAGATTGGCGGGGACCTGAAGCTGATCCGTGACGAAAAGGCTTGGGAATCGGCTTGGCCGGAAGTCGCCGCCTCGGGAATTATTGTGGATGCGCTGCTGGGCACAGGATTGCGCGGCCCAGCGGCGGGGTTGGTCGCGCAAGCGATTGAGGACGTTAACCGCCTTTCTCAAAACGCCACCGCGCCGGCACCGGCGCTGGTCGTCGCAGTAGATACGCCCTCCGGACTTCCCTCGGACGGTGAGCCTTCCGCAGGCGCGGTTCTGCGCGCGCATTTGACCGTTACTTTCACCGCGCCGAAGATCGGTCAGCTCATTTCGCGCGATGCGGCTTGTTGTGGACAACTTCTGGTGCGGGCCATTGGTTCGCCCGAAGCGCTGGTGGAAGAGATTGGACATGGGGCAATTCGCTGGGCGGGGGCGGACGAGTTCGCGTCGTTGCCCCTGGTGCGAGCTGCGGACGCTCATAAAGGATCATTCGGGCATGTCCTCGTGGTTGCGGGTTCGCTGGGAAAATCGGGTGCGGCGATTCTTGCTGCACAGGGCGCCTTGCGGGGTGGCGCTGGGCTGGTGACCATCGCGACTCCGGATGTGGTGTTGCCCATGGTGGCAGGGGCTCAGCCGGAATATATGACCGAGCCACTCCGCTCCACCACGGCAGGGACCATCGGGCGCGCGAACTTTGCGGATGGCCACTTTTTGAAGTTGCTTGAAGGAAAGAGTGTCGTGGCAGTCGGGCCAGGACTTGGCGCGCATCAGGAAACGCAGGAATTCGCGCGCAGTGTCGTGCAGGAAGCATCGATCCCCGTAGTCCTGGATGCCGACGGGCTGAACGCGTTCAGCGCAAGCCCCGATGCTCTTGCGAAACATAAGACACAGCATTTGGTCATCACTCCGCACCCGGGAGAGATGGCGCGTTTACTGGGGACTACGTCCGGCAAAGTTCAAGAGGACCGTGTGAAGACTGCCGTGGGCGCGGCACGGCGCTGGAATATGTTTGTCGTACTGAAGGGATTTCATACCGTGCTGGCTTCGCCGGACGGCGCTGTTTTTATTAACACCACGGGAAATGCTGGTTTGGCGAAGGGTGGCTCAGGGGATGTGCTCGCAGGATTGCTTGCCGCCGTGACCGTGCAGTTTGGGACGCAAGATTGGCTGCGGGTTCTGGCCCTGGGCGTTTATCTGCACGGCTCCGCGGCGGATAACGCTTGCGGGGTTGGGGATCCATCGGGATTGCTTGCAGGAGAGGTTGCCCTCGCAATACCAATTGCCCGGCAATTACTCATTCAGGAGTTGGGGCGGCGTGGCTGAGGAGATCATCACGCATGCGGCGGAAGAGACGACCGCATGGGGCAGGGAATTTGCCAAAGGACTGCAGCCTCCCGTCCTGGTTCTGCTTTCCGGAGAGCTGGGGACCGGGAAGACCACACTGACCAAGGGCATCGTCTCCGCGCTTGGCGCTGCGAGCGAAGACGAGGTCACCAGCCCGAGCTACACGCTGGTGCACGTTTACGGTGGGGATGCCAAGGTGTACCACGGCGATCTCTACCGCATCGAAAGCTTCCATGATTTCGAAACGCTGGGGCTGGAAGACGTCTTCGAGAAGCCCGCTGTGGTCATTCTGGAATGGTCGGAGCGATTCCCGCTAAAGTCGCCCTGGCCGCTGATCCGCCTGCGACTGGAACATCTGGGCGGCGATACCCGGCGCATCTCCATTCTTTAACCATCGACCGCAGAGAAAGTGTCCCCTTACTCTCTGGCCACCAGGAATTTGCGACGCCTTGCCCACCCTGCAGCCCACTGTTACTTTAAGATGACGCCTTCTGGCGGGAGCATGCCCAACGAAATCGCATTGCCGGGCGCAGTCGAAGCAGCCCGGACCGAACTCAAGAGCTACAACGTCGCGATCCCCATGGGGTCGCTGGCTATCGGTGTGGATAACATCCACCACGATGTTTTCTTGAGCCCAAAATTCGTTCAGGCCGCCAAACTCTATCTCTTCGACATCATCCGCCAGAACACCAGCGCCACATACTTCGCCGGGATCGAGCTGCGCAGTGTCAAGGCGCCGGATACCTCCGCTTTTCGAAAGATGCTCAGTGACCTGTTGCAGAGCTCGCTGACGCAGGCCAAGTATCAGAAAAATATTGAGATCGACCTGGTTTTCCGCCTGGCGCTACTGAAATTCCTTACGCTGGAGCTTGGCAACCAGTTTGCCAACCTCATCCTGGAAGGGAAGGAATGGATTCGGCAGCGCGGCGAATATTTCGAACGCAGCCAGCAGGCTCACGTGATTAAGGCGCGGCTTTCGGAATTGCAATCGGCGCGGCGCGGCGTGGTACGCGCAGTGGGCCAGCAGGTCGCGCAAATCGTCATTGATGTCGAAGAGAATGTCATCGCGAAGACGCGGCGCGCTCTTTTTGGCGAGGACTTCGCTTTACTTTATGACCTGCTCAAAAACCGGTTGATTTTTCTGGACGGCGGCAAGGACGACGTTTATTTTCTGGAGCACTACGTTCTGCTGGGGAACTATGCGCGCGACCCCGACCGTTTCGAAGCCATGGACGCCTTGTTTCAGGAATTTCTGCGTGAAGCGGGGCTCGCCGTCAATCATGACCCGGACTTTGCGGAAGCCGCCGAGTCTCACAACTCCCTGCTGGAACAGGTGCAAGCACTGCGCGCGGAAATCGCGAGCCTCGAAGAGCAGCGTGAGAGCCAGCGCAAGCGACTCGACCGCGGAGAAAGCTTCCTGAACAAATTCCTGAATTCCGCCGATCCGGCGGATCTAAGGGCTTCGTTGAGCGACATCGAGCTGCGGCTGAAACACCAGCAGACCAAGCTGGAAGAATTCGGCCCGCGGATCAATGACGCCAAGCAAAAGCTGGATTTTTACAATAAAGATTACAAAGGGCGTCTTGGCGATTACCTGAACGATCCAGAGAACGCGAAGCGATTATTCGATCCCAACGCGGGACCGGAGGCGGATCGCCCTCACCGTGCCCGGTTGTTGTCCGAGCTTCTGGACCGGCTGGAGCAGCACGAAATTCTCTATCACGTTCTGGCCAGCTACGAGATCCGGCCCATCGCACCGGAATATAGCCCGCCGGTCCACTTGCAGCAACTGCGCAAGGCCATCGTCTCCAAGGAAGAGATGAAACGCGTAGAGCAGGTGTTGAAGCAGGTGCCTGCGCGGCAGTTGTCCATGAAGCCGATAGAAGAGCTCTCCCGCAAGATTCGCCGCTATTCACGCGAAGAGATGCAAGCTTTCGTGCTGCGCTTTGCCACGGATTTTCTGCGGCTGCGGCGCGACTTGCACGATGCGGATCACCTCACTACTTGCATGGAGCGGGTGTCGCTGGTCACCACGGAACACGCGCGCGAACTCTCGCGGATGAACAACCGGCTGTATGAATGCGTTCTGCAGGGAGAGGCGAAGCCGCAACACGATCAGGTGATTTCGCACGTCATCATCAAGACCGACGTGCGCGGCTCAACCAGGATGACCCAGGACCTGTTGTCGCGCGGGCTGAGCCCAGCATCGCATTTCAGCCTGAATCTGCACGAGCCGGTGAAAAAGCTACTGGACCGCTACGATGCGAAAAAAGTGTTCATCGAAGGCGACGCCATCATTCTCGCGATTTTCGAGAGCGAGTCTAATCGCGCTTATGCGCGTGCGGTCGCCAAGGCCTGCATCCTATCCCGGCAGATCCTGGTGGTCTGCAATTCGTACAACGATGGCGCGGCGGCCAGTAATCTGCCGGCGCTGGAACTTGGCCTCGGAGTAGCCTTCCAGGGTTCCGCGCCCACGTACTGGACCGACGGCGACTCGCGCATCATGATTTCCAAGGCGCTGAATCTTTCCGACCGGCTTTCCGGCTGCGCGAAACTCGCCAAACGCATGCTCTCCGGACAGAAAACAAATTTCAACCTATTTCAATTCCTTACCGCGATGGAAGGCGCTTCGGCGGAAGAACTGGACGAATTCCTGGTGCGCTACAACTTGAATGGCATCGAGCTGAACGAGGAAGGTTTCGAGAAGCTCTCCGAAGAGATTTCCCTGGAGTCCATCGAAACGAAACTGGACATGCCCTGGGGCAAAGAGAGCGTGACCTTGTACTACGGGGAAGTGCCCATGGGTGAGAACGTCGAGCTGCTGGTGCTGAGAAAGGGACTCGCACGCCAGCTGCTGCCCGACGGAAAAGTAGGCCCGCCAACTTCGCATCCTTACTACGAAGTCTGCACCAGCCCAGCGTTGTACGACCTTGTCGCGGCGCTGATTCGCACGCACGCCGCGGCAATTGAATCTCCTCGCTCCTGACCTCTATACTTCCAGTGGAGGCGAAAGGGGTCCGGTGATCTTCCCGGCCTTCAAAGCCGGCGATTCGTTCCTTCGCGGACCGAATGGTGGATTCGACTTCCACACGCCTCCGCCAATCAGGAGCTGCGCGATGCGGCGAGGAATAGGGCGATATAACTCCTCAGATTGTGTGTGATCAGAAAGTTCTCCTTGACGTGCTGATGGCCATTCTCGCCAAGTTTCTTCGCAATTTCCGGATGTGAGAGCAAGAAACGTATTTGGTAGGCAGTACCTTCGACCGAGTGGGCAAGGAGACCTGTGTGTTTGTGGATCACCTGGATGGGAATGCCGCCGACAGCGGATGCGACGACCGGCTTCTTCTTCCAGAGCGCTTCCGCCACAGTGAGACCAAAGCCTTCTCGAAGACTCTTCTGAATAACGATGGTAGAGGCACGCTGGAGCGCGTTGACTTCCAGTGGCGCCCAGACGGGAAGTTCGAGCACGTGGATATCCGGGTCGCCGCTAGTTTCGTGGAGAACTTCTTTGAGTACCACGGAACCTTCCGGGTCATCGGCGGCGCCGCCCCCAGCCAGCACCAGCTGACAATCGAAATAGCGCTTCACGATGCGGTAAGCGTGAATGACGCCGACAGGGTCCTTGAGACGGTCGAAACGAGAAATCTGCGTAAGAATGGGACGCTGCGGATCGATCTGGAATCGGGTGAGGACCTGCGCGATGAAGTCCGAATCGAGATCGCGGTTCTTTTCAGAGAGCGGGTCGATGGCGGGATAAAAAAGATACTGCGGGATCGCGAGCTGACGTGAAAACTCGGGCGAAGAAAAGATGGCGCCGTCGTATCGCGAAACAAACTGTTCCAGAAAACCCCAGACGGAAAGATTAGGGCGCGAGAGATCAATGTGGCAGCGCCAGAGCCAGTGGCCGGAGTGGTCGGTGCGCGCGTTGATGAGCGCGGCAGGCTGCGGGTCATGGATGACCGTGAATTCACAATCAAATGACAACCGCTTGCGATTTTGTTCGTTGTAGGCGAGAAAGATTTCGAAGTCTTCAGGCCGGGATTTGTAGTGACCCCCATGGAGTGCGTTGTGAAAGGCCTTGGTAACCTCGAAAAAATCGTTGCCGCCAGTCATAACATCCCAACGAATGGCCAGACCGAGCTCTTCAGCCAGGGGCACGAGGCGATTCAAGATTTCCGCCACGCCGCCGCCGACAGCGGTGGAGTTGACCATCTGAATGCTACGGCCGTGAAGAGGCTTGGCAAGCGCGCGAAGCTCTTCGATCTCAGCGGTCCCGAGCAGCGAAGCGTAGTCATCGAGAGGAATCCGGTTGGCAAGCAACGCTTCTTTCACGCTTTTCTCCTTTCACGATCGATCAGCCGGAGAAGCTTGGCGCGCGCGGTATCCAAAGTGTTGGTGTAGATGTCGATGCGATTGACGCTGGCTGCGAGAACCTCGAGGCCGAGCGAATCCGCCAGCCACAGCGAAAAATCGTTGGTGCGAAGGTGCAGGCGCAGCCGGGACGATATGAAATGGAAATAGAACGAAGCGTGGCTCAGGTGTTCCAAGCCTTGGCGGAATTCTTCCAGAGATTGCACCCTGCAGCCCAGAGGCACCGTGACTTGGACGGTTTCGCAGAAATAGAAGCGCTCCAACGCGGTCTGATCCGCGATCTCCGGATGCTCGGCGCAATAGTTGGCAACGCTGCGGCGAAGATCCGTCCGCAACTCGGCTAGGGAAAGGTAGTCGCGGATATCGACCGCGGCGAGCTGTTCGGCGAGGTCGCCGCGGTTCGTCGCGGCCAGCGTCCACTGTGCGAAGTCATTAGAGAACCCCTCGGTGAGGAAGTGATGGCTGCCAAGGGTTTGAAACGTGTGGTGAAAGATGGATGCGTCACTGCAGTGTTCAAGGCCGTTGAGCAGCTCAGCGAGGGTGCCAGCGACTTGGTTGCCGATGCGTGTGAGGTATGCAACGGTGAAGAACTCGAATGGCATTTGCGCGATTTTCATGCGAGGGCTGCCTCCAGCTTAATGAGTGCGGCGGCGACTTCGGCGGGGCCCCGGATGAAGTATCGAGCGCGCGTGGGGCGCGCTGGGCCAACACGAATCGAAATGCCTTTGCGTATAGCAGCAAACGCAGACTCATCGGAGAGATCATCCCCGAAATACACAGGAATAGCTTGGCGAAGCGACCGCTTGGTGAGGAATTGCGACGCGGCGACTCCTTTGCCTAAAATGGAGCGCGGGACTATCTCTGCGTCGCGGAGGTTTTCGAATAGACGAAGAGATCGTTGAAATGGAAGCAGCAAAATGCGCAAATCGCTCCGCGCCAAGCGTTGCACTCTTGGGGACGCATCACGAAAATGAATCGAGAGGCTGAGCTGTTTGTCTTCGAGCCACAAGCCGGAGTAGTTCGTGAGCTGAGGTGTGATTCTATCGCGTACGCAACGAAGAGCGTCTCGTGCGGACACCGGAACTGCCGCATTGCGGCTGCGTTCCCATCCGTAAAGACCAAGATAACGAATCCCCGATATTCCGACGTAATGAAGTAGATCGGCGCGCCGGCGTCCGCTGATGACGACGAGGGTGACCCGAGGGTGATTCACCAGGCGTCGCAGGACACGGCGCGTGGCCAGCGCCAAGCGAACCGCGTCAGGCCGCGGCGCGATGCGCACGAGCGTGCCGTCGAAATCGAGAAAAACGACGACGCGGCGGCTCGCCTGAATTCGCGTGGCCACGTCATCCCAATGCGCGAAGAGATGAGGGGGCAGACTCTTCATGGATTTCATAGAGTTTCGACCCGCTCCGGCGTGTCAATTCGAATTTCTGTCAGGTCGGAAAGTAGATTTGCTGCCCAGCGATAGATGTTATTTTCGCGGACGCTGAGCCGCAAGCGCTTCATGCGGCAAGACTGTTCTTCTTCGGACATTTCGAGCGCGCATTGAATGGCCTTAGCGACCTGCTGGACGTCATACGGATTGACGAGCAGTGCATCGTGAAGCTCCTGGGAAGCGCCAGTAAAGGTGCTTAGGATAAGGACGCCGCGATCGTCCTCCCGCGCGGCGACAAACTCCTTGGCAACCAGATTCATGCCGTCATGCAGCGAAGTGACGAGACATACGGAACCAGCGCGGTAGAAGCGGGCAATCTCCTGGTGTGAGTGGTGCCTTTTCAGGAAGACGATGGGCTTCCAGGAACCGGTCTGGAAGCGCGCATTAATCCGTTCGGCTTCAGCGCTGACTTCATCCAGAAAACTCTGATATCGGCTGATATGGGTACGGCTCGGAGCGCCAATCTGGACGAGCGTAAAGCGCCGCTGGTAGCTCGGATCGAGTTCTAGAAATCGTTCGACACCACGGAAGCGCTCGAGAATGCCTTTGGTGTAGTCGACCCGATCGACTCCAATACCGAACAGCGTCGCTTCTATTCCCAACTCTTCGCACAATGCGGCGCGCTCCGCGCCAGAGCTGCACGCCGGTTCGGCGTGGGGCTGGGTTTCGGGGAAGGCCACACTGATGGGGTAAGGCCGGACGCGCGTCACGTGGCCCTGACGATTGACAGCGAAGCGGTCCCATTCGGTAAGCGCCTCGACCGCGCGGTCAACGGTTCCGAGAAAATTGTTGCAATGCGATTGAATGTGAAAACCGATGAGGTCAGCACCGAGAAGTCCGTCAACGAGCTCGCGCTGCCAGGGACAAATGCCGAAGACCTCCGCATTGGGCCAAGGAATGTGCCAGAAGATGGCGACCCGCGCGTCGGGCCGCGCTTCTTTGACCATCCGCGGCAGCAATGCAAAGTGGTAATCCTGTGCGAGAAGGATTGGCGATTCAGTGCCGCCCATTTCTTCCAGGACAACATCGGCGAACCGGCGGTTTACCTGCTGGTAGTGAACCCAGTCCTCGGGCCGGAAAACCGGCCGCGTATGCGCGATGTGGCACAGGGGCCAAAGACCTTCATTGGAAAAGCCTGCATAGTAGCCTTTTTCTTCTTCGGCGCTAAGCCAGACGCGCCGCAGAGCGTAGCTCGGATGATCGGGCGGTACCCGCAGGCGATCGTGCGCGTCGACGGTTTCGCGGTCGGCATTGCCAGAGCCGTGCGCGATCCAAGTGCCCTGGCAGGCGAGAAGGATGGGTTCCAGCGCGGTCACCAGACCGCTGGCAGGGACGATGACTCCGATGGATTTCTCCTTGCTGTTGAAGACGTGCATATACGGCTCGCGGTTCGATACCACAAAAAGCGGTTTGTCCTGAAGCTTCTTGCGCACGCTGACGCGGAGGCGTTCGGAAGTCCAGAGCGAGGCGTTCGAGTCGCGCAGACGCGCTTCCTCCTCCGCCGTGGCGCGGGCGGTGCCTAGATCGCGAGCGAGATGTGTGACCTCCTCGTTGATCTGGTCAAAGATTTCACCTTGTGCGAGGACAAGAGGGGCGTGGGACTGGCCGGTGCGGAACATGCGAAGCCATTTTGCGGTACGTGAGAGCGGACCGGTAACGGTCCAGCGAACGAGCATCAGTGCTAGGGCGGTGATCAGAAGCGTTTGTATCAGGGCATGGAGCAGCGCATCGCGGAGGGTGTGGGAAATCTGTGTGTCAATGTAGCTGGTGTCGTGCAGGACTGCGACAGTGCCGACAGTCCGACCGTCGCGGTGGACCGGCAGAGCATAAATGTGTATTGGATGTTGATCGACGCTCATGAACTCGCCGTAGCCTTGGTCAAGGTTTGTGGCACGGGTTGCGGCCCCAGGGCGGGATGAGAAGTGCGATGCGAGGCCGGAGGTGATGGCAAGGGCGGTACCCGCCGCGTCATAAACGGCAACACCTTTCAAGTGTTCGCGCTGGCGAAAGCGTTCGATGAGACGTTGAATGCTCTTTTCTTGTGCGCGGTCAAGAAGCGGCTCGATAGCTTCCTGAATGCTCTCACCGAGTATTTCTGCACGGCGCGAAAGATCGCTGCGAAGACCGCGCTTCTCCGTTTGCACCTGATATGCGGCGAAAGATAGAGACACGGCACCCACGCTGACGATGAGCGGGATTACCATTTTCAGAGTCGTGCGCATCGGGACTCCTTATGAGGTGAGAATCTGCCGGAGTGGGGCCGAGCCGGAGCTGGGTGCGGCTCATGGTATCAGAAATGAATGCTGTTCGATTGTTAGCTGTGCTTTACCCACGCGCTGGAAATGAATGACCGTGAAGAGAGGCCTCGAGATTTCACGAGTCTTCCTCCGAAGTATCCTTTTCGGCTGGTATTAGACCAAGGGCACGAAATGTGCCAAACTCGCGAAGCAGAAGAGGGCAGTTTCTACGCTAACAAGGCAATGGGAAATCAAAGACATACGGGAAATGCTCCCAAAACACAGAAATCTTCTGTAGTACTAGCACCATGCAAATTGTTCATTTTTTCCAAGGCCGATGTTACATTCGGGGTCCACACGCCTCCGCCAAGATTTAAATGTGTTCCACGGGCTGCGGTGCCAGCGAAGGGGCAGCCATCAAAGTTATCGAAACGGAGTAACATATAGCACTCATGACAAAGCCCGTCGTGGTCGTCGGCAGCATTAATCTCGATCTTGTGGCGGGGGCGAATCGCATCCCGGCGCCCGGTGAAACGATCATCGGCAACACCTTCAGCACATTTTATGGGGGCAAAGGCGCGAACCAGGCGGTTGCCGCAGCGAAGCTTGGCTACTCAGTGGCTATGGTCGGCTGCGTTGGCGACGATGCCTTTGGTCCGCAGCTGAAACACGCTCTTGGCGAGGCCGGCGTCAATACGGAGCACGTCGCCACCGTCCCGGGAGCCTCCGGAGTGGCGCTGATCATCACGGGGCTAAAAGGCGAGAACAGTATTGTGGTGGTTCCCGCGGCTAACAGTAAATTGACGCCGCTGTTGCTGGAGAAAAATGCCTCCATCCTGAAGGCCGCGGGCATCCTGCTGGCGCAACTTGAAATTCCTCTGGATACAGTTGAATTTCTTGCTGACTTCGCCGATAAGAACTCTATTCCGCTGATTTTGGATCCCGCGCCCGCGCGGGAGCTTCCTGTGGCGCTGCTGAAGAAAGTCACCTGGATTACGCCGAATGAAAGCGAAACGATGACACTCCTGGGCAAGAAAGGCGCAGAACTGGGACAAGACGCGGCTGCGCAGGCCGCCGACGCGTTTTTGTCTTACGGCGTTCGCAACGTTGTGCTAAAGCTCGGGGCGCGAGGTTGCCTGGTCGCCGAGGCCGGCCGCGCCAAAGAGTACGTTCCGGCATTCAAGGTCCATGCGGTGGACACCACGGCGGCAGGCGATGCCTTCAACGGAGCCTTCGCCGTGGGCTTGATGCGCGGCTATTCCGCAAAGGACAGTGCGGTATTTGCGTCGGCTGTTGCGGGAATTTGCGTAACGCGCCCTGGCGCGCAACCCTCCATGCCCACCGAGCAGGAAGTGGAGACGTTTCTAAAGGAGCATCGCAACTCCGCGTCAGCGATATGAGCAAGAGTTCAGGCTGGCGTACCCAACTACATTTCACTGTAACTTTTTTGGCCTCTCGCCACGTCTAACCCCTAGAAACAAAGACCTTGTTTTGTATGTTGGTGCTTTCGATTGGCCAGTCTTTCCGATCGATTCATCAATCGGGGCATCACTCGGGGAACGCAGGGAGCACTCGATGGGAAGTTTGAATATGATGAATGTGCGTTCACTTGGTCTGTGCCTGACTCTCCTGGCGGCGCTCTGTGTGCCGCCATGCAGCCGTCCCGGCTTGCTCCATGCACAGGAAGCGCCACAGGCCCCGGCGCCTGGCGCTGCCGCCAAACCCGTCGGGACGATTAAGACCATCGCAGGCAACACCATCACGCTCACCACCGATGCGGGGAGCGATGTGACCTTGCTCGTGCAGGACGCCACCCGTCTGGTTCGTGTAGCACCCGGCCAGAAAGACCTCAAAGACGCCACTCCCATTCCGTTGCAGGATCTTCAGCCAGGCGACCGCGTCCTCGTCCGTGGAAAACTCGGCGAGGATGCCAAGACCGTTCTGGCCGCCTCCATCATCGCCATGAAGAAATCAGATATCGCCGACAAGCAGGCGCACGAGCGCGAGGAGTGGCAAAAGCACGGAATCGGCGGCCTGGTTGGCGCGGTAGAGCCGGCGAACGGAACCATCACCATCTCCACAACATCCGCCACCGGAAGCAAGAATGTGGTGGTCCACGTTTCGAAAGCCACCATCGTCCGCCGCTACGCGCCAAATTCCGTAAAGTTCGACGATGCCAAGCCCAGCGCGCTCGACCAAATCAAGGCGGGGGATCAGGTCCGTGCGCGCGGCACACGTAGCGCCGATGGAAGCGATTTTGCTTCCGACGAAGTGGTCTCCGGGGCGTTCCGCAGTATAGCAGGCACGATTTTCGCTGTGGACGCTGCCGCCGGCTCGTTTTCGGTTACTGATCTAGCCACGAAAAAGACAGTTCAGATCAAGATCACCCCGCAAACCCAGCTTCGCAAATTGCCTCCACCGATGGCGCAGCGTATCGCCATGCGTCTGAAGGGCGCGCCTCCGGACGCGCCACCTGCGGCTGCCGGCACGCCGAAGCAAGGCGAAGCATCAGCAGGAGCGGCTTCCCCCTCTCTTGCGGGCCCCGGCAACGGAGCGCCCACGGGACCCGGCGGCCAAAATCACAATGGCGGGGCGCCAGATTTGCAGCAAGCAATTCTTCGCATGCCAGTCGCCACGCTTGCCGATTTTCAGAAGGGTGACGCGGTAATGATTGTCGCCACGGAAGGGAACCAAGACGACCAGACCACTGCCATTACCTTGCTCGGTGGTGTCGAGCCGATCCTGGAGGCCTCGCCTAAGGGAGGCGCATCCACAATTCTTTCGCCGTGGAGTCTTAGCGACGGCGGCGGTGACGCCGGTACACCCTAGCGCGCCGCGTTTAGTGCCGTTCCAACTATTAGGGTCAAATGACGGTCCAAGGATCGGACGCGAACACGGAAAAAGCATTTTCGAAAGGAGTTGCTCAAACAAATGCCGCTCCAACTAAAGGAAACAAAATTAGGGAACTTTCCTGTCTGCCAACTCGCTCAAAACGGGATGCGGGGAGTCTCGCCACAAAAAGTTGGAACGGCACGAGTCGCGCATTTCTTTTCTCAGGAGCTTTGATGATCCTCGGGTTTTTAAAAAACGTTGTCCTCAGATTCACCATCCTCTTCGCCGCCTTGGTCTTCGGCGGCGTCGCGCACGCGCAAACTGCCACCAGCGAATTACGCGGCCAGGTGACCGATCCATCGGGTTCAACGGTCGCTAACGCGACCGTACTGCTTACCACTCCCGCCGGCGATTCACTGGATACGACCACCGGCAAGGACGGAAGCTATGAATTCAAGGGACTGCTCCCCGGAATGTATGCGGTAAAGGTTGTCGCGCAAGGTTTCTCTCTCTTTACGAAAGAAACAGTCGAGATTGTTGCCGGGAAAACCGCGACCCTAAACGCTTCGTTGTCCATCGAAGTACAAGAACAAAAGGTCCTGGTCAGCGATTCTTCGACCCAGGTGGACATAAATCCCGCCAGCAACGCCGGAATGATCGTCCTGCAAGGCAAAGACCTGGAAGCGCTTTCCGACGATCCCGATGAGCTGCAATCCGAGCTGCAAGCCCTGGCCGGTCCTTCGGCCGGGCCGAACGGCGGGCAAATCTATATTGACGGCTTCACCGGGGGCACGCTTCCGCCGAAAGCCTCCATCCGCGAAATTCGTATCAATCAAAATCCCTTCTCCGCCGAGTACGACCGGCTTGGTTACGGCCGCATCGAAATTTTCACCAAGCCGGGCACCGATCAACTCCACGGGCAAATCTATATCAGCGGCAACTCCTCAGCCTTCAACTCCCGTAATCCCTTCGAGCATTTGCCGGCGGGCACCCAGGCGCCGGGCTACGAATCCACGCAATACAGCGGCGAAGTGGGCGGGCCGCTCAGCAAGAAGGCATCCTTTTTTTTCAACATCGAGCACCGCGACATCCATAATCTGAGCATCGTCAGCGCTCAAGTTGTCGACCTCAACGCACCTTTCAATATCATCCCGTTCAGCGCCGCAGTGCCTAATCCCGACAGCCGCACTAACCTCAGCCCGCGGCTCGATTACCAAATCAGCGCGAACAATACGCTCACCGTTCGCTACCAGTACGAGCGCGCGAAAGGAACCAACAATGGGGTCGGACAATTCAACCTCCCCTCGCAGGGTATCAACGAGCTCAACAGCGAACATCAGATTCAGTTCAGCGACACACTGACGCTGAGCCCGAAACTCATCAATGAGACCCGCTTTCGGTATGCCCACGAAATCAACGCGCAAACCCCGCAAAGCAGCGATCCGACTTTGAGCGTCCAGGGGGCGTTTAATAGTGGCGGTAACGGCGGCGGCGCGAACACGGACACGCAAGACCGCTACGAGTTGCAGAACAACACGTACATGAACTTCGGCAAGCATTCACCGAAGTTTGGCGGAAGACTCCGTGTTACGCGCGACGTCAATACCTCCAATTCCAATTTCAACGGGAGTTTTTCGTTCGGCGCGCGCATCGATCCCACAAGCTCATGCGCGATGACCGTTCCCCTGCCGCAAAACTGCCCTCAGATCTCCGGCCTCGACGCTTACCAGATCACGGTGCAAAACCTCGCCAATTTGCCGCTGGCCATCAGCCTCGGCGGGGGCGCAACGTCATATTCCGTCACCACGGGTATTCCGGCCGCGGACGTCACCTACGTTGATGCAGGTTTGTTTGCGCAGGACGACTGGCGCATCCGGCCCAATATCACTTTAAGCTACGGACTCCGCTTCGAGAGCCAGAACAACATCGGGGATCACGCTGACGTTGCACCGCGCATCGGGCTGGCCTGGGGCATCGGCGGAGACGGGAAAAAGCCGCCGAAGATGGTTCTTCGCCTGGGTTACGGCATTTTCTACGATCGCTTCGGCTATTCGTTGGCTCTTCAGCAGGAGCGGTTGAACGGAACTCTCCAGCAGCAATTTCGCGTGGATGCCCCTGCGTTTTACTTGAGCAACATTCCGTCCATCGCCCAGCTCCAGCCGTTCGTCACGAGCTCCACAATCTATCAGCCGAATCCTAATCTGCGCACTCCGTATACGCTTCAAACGGGAATTAGCCTGGAACGCCAGCTCACCAAGTCCGCAAACATCGCGTTCACCTACCTGAATGCGCGCGGCGTGCATCAGTTTTATACGGATAACATCAATGCCCTGGAATGCCAGAGCTTCCCTTGCGATCCCACGACCACGCCGCGGCCAACCGGCAGCCCCGATAATATTTTTCAGTACCAGTCGGGTGGAATTTTCAAGCAAAACCAGTTCATCATAAACTCCAGTGTCCGGGTCGGGGCAAAACTCTCTCTGTTTGGCTACTACTCACTGAACTATGCCAGCGGCAACAGTTCCGGAGCCGGAAGTATCCCCACGTCGCCGGGGCATATTGCTCTGGATTACGGGCGCACGGGCTTTGACATTCGCCATCGCCTCTTCATTGGCGGCTCAGTAGGTCTGCCGTATGCATTTCGATTCAGTCCGTTCCTGATTGCGGGCTCGGGCATTCCGTTCAATATCACGACAGGACAAGACCTCTTTCACGACGGCATTTACAACGCACGGCCGGTCTTTGCCACCTGTTCTCCTTCGGGTGCGACCACCAAGCAGACGCCATACGGTTGCTTCGATGTCGCGCCGCAAACCGGCGCCGCGCTCATTCCCATAAATTTCACGCAAGGCGATCCACGATTCTCTTTGAACCTGCGCTTCAGCAAGACGTTTGGCTTTGGAAAGAAAAATGAACGCGCCGATTCGTCCGGCGCCGGGGGTCCCCCGAGCGGTGGAACCTTTGGTCGCGGTACTGGGGATCGCAGGGGCGGCTTCGGCGGAATGTTTGGCAGAGACACCAGCGGCAACAGTCGCTTTGGGCTGACCTTCGGCGTTTTTGCGCGCAATATATTTAACAAGGTGAATCTTGCCGCGCCGATCGGCGATCTTTCCTCGCCACTTTTTGGCCGGGCCAACAGCCTCGCGGGGCGCCCGTACGGTGACTCCACATCCAACCGTCGCTTGGAGCTGCAGCTGACGTTCACTTTCTAGCGGGGTGCTGAAAAAGCAGCTTGAAGAAGCGATTTGCGGTTGCTTGTTAACAGCATCCAAACAGTACGTGAGTGAAACAGTTGAGGTTGAGATTCTTCGGGCCCCGACAGGAGTCGGGACCCTCAGAATGACAATTTAGACTTTTTCAGCAGCCTGCTAAAACAACTTAGAAGACGCGGCGGCTTACCGCAGCCTTGCCGCTCTCCACAAACGCAGTATTGGCCAGTTATCAGGATCGCGCTTCCATCTCCACCCTCCCTACGCTAAGCTTTCCCGCGCAATCATACAGTGCCCGGTGACGCGCCTTATCGGCAGCGCGCCGGAAAAAAATCGGGAGCGATCGGTGGGCAACAAAAAACGTGACCGCGAATTGGGCATGGAGCGCTGCATCACGCGGCGAGACTTTCTCAATGGCTTCAGCCTTGTTGCGGGCACAGCCATGCTTTCTCCGGGCAGCATTTGGACGGATACCTTTGGCCTGCCGGGCGCACCGTTCGACCTTGAAAAAGATCCAGCCTATTACCCCCCTTCACGCACCGGACTTCGCGGCAGCCATGATGGCTCCTGGGAAGTCGCGCACGCCATGCGCGACGGAAAAAAGTGGAGCGAGGCCACGCCCGATGCGGAAACCTATGACCTGATCATCGTCGGCGCCGGCATCAGCGGTCTCGCCGCCGCCTATTTCTACCGCCAGCAGGCCGGGCCCCAGGCGCGTATTCTGCTCATTGATAATCACGACGATTTCGGAGGTCACGCCAAGCGCAACGAATTTCACCCCGGCGGCAGATTGCTGATCGGGTATGGAGGCACGCAATCCATCGCCGGCCCGAACCTTTACAGCGCGGAAGCCAAAGGATTGTTCCGCGAGCTGGGGATCGAAGTGAAGAAATTCGAAAAATACTTCGATAAAAACTTCTACTCTTCGCGCGGGATGAGCCAGGGTGTCTTCTTTGACAAGGAAACTTTCGGCGCCGACCGGCTCGTCAGCGGCGTGGGCAAACCCTCCTGGCCGGAATTCCTGGCGCGGTCACCGCTCTCCCCGGCCGCGCAAAAAGACATCGCGCGCTTGTACAGCGAAAAGGCAGACTACCTGCCGGGCATGAACGCGGCGCAGAAGAAAACTTATCTTGCCAGGACGAGCTACAAGGATTTTCTACTGAAAAACGCCAAGGTGAGCCCGGACGTCATTCCATTTTTCCAGACTTCACTTTACGGGCTATACGGCGTCGGAATTGAAGTCATCCCGGCAGGCGATGTCGCCGGTCTCCGCTTCCACCCCGGGTTCCAGGGGATGGACCTTTCGGGGCCACATGGTCCGGGAATCGGCCTCGAAGTCACCCGGCAGGACGCCGAGCCCTACATCTATCACTTCCCGGATGGCAACGCTTCCATCGCGCGGTTGCTGGTTCGCGCGCTGCTTCCGGGTTCCGCTCCGGGGCAGACAATGGAGGACATCGTCCTTGCCAAGATGGATTACGCGAAGCTGGACGATGGCGCCTCGCGCGTTCGCATTCGCCTGAATTCCACGGTTGTCCACGTTCAAAATGTGGGGGATCCCGCGTCGGCGAGCGGCGCCGCAGTCACTTACGTGCGTGGTGGTCAAGCGCGCGTCGTGCGCGGAGACGCCTGTGTCCTGGCCTGCTGGAACATGGTCATCCCATATCTCTGCCCGGAAATGCCGGAGAAGCAGCGCGAAGGCCTCGCTTATGGCGTGAAAATTCCGCTGGTGTACTCCACGGTCCAGCTTCGCAATCGTAGTGCATTCGAAAAACTCAAGATCAGCGGGGCGGAATGTCCCGGCAGCTTTTTCACCGGAGTGGAACTGGATTTTCCCGTGAGCATGGGCGGTTACCAGCATCCCGAGAAGCCGGAAGAGGCGTGCATCGTGCACCTGCAGCATGTTCCTTGCTCGCCGGGGCTGCCTCCCCGTGACCAGCAGCGCGCGGGCCGCGCCAAGCTCTTCGCCACAAAATTCGAGACCTTCGAACACAATATTCGCGATCAACTAGGCCGTATGCTTTCCGGCGGGGCATTCGATCCGGCTGACGACATCCAGGGCATCACCGTAAATCGCTGGCCGCACGGCTACGCCTACGAGTACAACTCACTCTACGATCCCGAATGGCCCGCCGGACAAGCCCCGCACGAGATCGGCCGCCAGGCATTCGGGCGCATCCACATCGCAAACTCAGATGCCGGAGCTTTCGCTTACACCAATGAGGCCATTGACCAGGGATACCGCGCAATCCGGGAAATCGCCGCGAAGAAAAGTTAAGATGAAGAAGCGCAAGAAAAAACTATTTGAGAAGGGCAGAGAAGCGCGGCGCGCGGCTCGTAATTCCGGCGTGGCGCCGGCAGCCACGCGCGTTATCCCCGACAAACGCAAGCGCCCGCCGAAGCACAAGAAAGCCTTGATGGAAAAGGAAGTTGGGTAAGCAAACAATTCCGTTCGTTAGTAGTGGGCTAGTTTCCGATGGCCCCGTTTCTAGACCGTGGCCCACTTGTCCGGTAATTCGTGGGAGCTCAACCGGACAAGTGGAATTTAGATCAGCGAATAGAAAGGAAAGGGGTTAAAGAGCGTTACGTTGGGGGACGATGGGAGTGCATGCGAAGGGGCCCTTCGCGCGGAACGCTCCCCTCGCAACTCGGGACAAGCTGGGTGAAGGGAATGAGAGCGAGTGGCCCTTCGCGGACAAGGCTCCCCTCGCAACTCGGGGCAAGCAGGGTAAACGGGAGTAGGAACAGGAAATTGAGCGTTCACGAGGCATGATAGCACGAATATGATAACATGTTCATACACTGCTTATAGTGGTATCATTCGAATACAGTGTGGAAAAGTGCAGGAAGGCCGCAAAGTCAAAAGCCCCACGCGCAAAAACCGGCGTATGGGGCACCCAAAATCGTCTTAGGACTTACCGTCTGGGCCACCCGCCCCAATGCTAATGCTGGGGTTATCCCCAATAGGGCGTGGTGCTGGATAGTTTTTGATCACCTGGCCGCTAGCACTGTCGAGAACCAAGAGGGATAGATTACCGCCAATCACGTCGCAGCCATACAAACATCCCACCGAAACA
>JBGOTL010000016.1:0-43491 GCA_041476465.1 Candidatus Acidiferrum sp.
ATCGGTTGTTAGAAGAAGTTCATCCCGACGAGATGATCTACCTCGGACGGCTGACACCGTCCACCGAGCAAGGGGCCGGAGTAGACAAGAAGAGCTGGGTGCCTGGGGATGGCGTCCTATTGGGCGTCGACGAAGCGAAGAATCCTCTAACCGGGCTGGCTGCCCAAATACAGGAATTATCCGGAAGAAGAGGCGTGCCATTGAAAGTCGCGTCCGCGCAGAAGCCGCGTGTAGCGGGATACGCGAAGACCCGCGAGTTTCCAGAACGGTTTGTTCAGTTGGGAGTTGCCACTTTGCGCTCTTCTACTCCCGAAGAAACAGTTTCCATTCGTGATGTGGTCGGTGTGGAACAACTGCTGGAAAGCTATCTCCATATCTCCTCTTCTCCTCGTAAAGGAATCCCAAGTGGAGCGGGTTGTTGCGTTTCGACCGTTCCTTCGTTCGCCGATATCGTGAAAACCTATGGAGCCAGCGGGCATGAGGGTGCCGTGAGAAAGAACATACTGGCCGCACTGCCTGAATGGGCGCGGAAGAAGGTGACGACGGACACCGCGGGGAATCTGATTTTGCATTTGGGAGACGCAAAACCAGGAGCAAAAACGCCGAAAATTGTAATCGTCGCGCACATGGATGAGATCGGTTATGAAGTAAAGAAAATTGAAGGGTATGGACGGCTGCAAGTGGAAGTGCTCGGAGGCGGGTATACCCAGTATTTTCTTGGGCATGTAGTGCTGGTTCACAGCGGAGATGCGCGCCACGGTGGCGTGTTAGAGCTGCCGGAGGGCTGGGACCAGCCGGGATTCGAGTGGCCCAGCGGACCAAAAGCTATGGATGAACCGGCACATGTGTATGTCGGAACGAAATCGAAGGAGGAGACGGAGAAGTTGGGGATTAAACCAGGCGACTGGGTGACCATTCCGAAGGAATACCGGCCGCTACTAGGAACGCGCGCGAATGGCCGCAGCTTTGACGATCGCGTGGGCTGTGAGGCGCTCATCGAAGCCGTGCGGGCGCTTGACCTGGATTTGCCGGGCCGCGACGTAACTTTCGTCTGGTCCACGCAGGAAGAAGTGGGGCTCTATGGAGCGGCTGCGTTTGCCGAACAAGCCGCAAAAGAAAACCGCGTGCCTGACTTCGTTTTTGCGATTGACACCTTCGTCAGCTCGGATTCGCCGCTGGAATCGAAGCGTTTCGCGGACGCCGAGCTCGGCAAGGGCTTCGTCATCCGCGCGGTGGACAATTCCAACATCACGCCGCGCGAATATGTTGACCGCGTAGTGATGCTGGCGCGTGACAACAACATTCCGGTGCAATATGGCGTCACCGGCGGCGGAAACGACGGCTCCGTATTTACGCGTTATGGTTCCGTGGATATTCCGCTGGGCTGGCCGTTGCGCTACTCTCATTCGCCCGCCGAGGTGATCGACACTCGCGACGCGGATGCTCTGGAAAAAATAATCGCTGTGCTCGCGAAAAACTGGTAGGTGCAAAGGCGCATCGATTGCGCCCTGCTTAGTCAAGCTTTCGCAGTTCTTCCGAGTAGCGTCTGGCGATCGCCGCCCAGGAAAAATACTTTTCCTGGGCGGCGCGGCTACGCTCCGCAAGTGATTCACGGTAGACATCGTCGGTAAGTACGCGAGTCAGTGCTTCCCCAAGTTCGGCGGGATTTTTCGGGGAGACCAGCACCACACCCGCATCGGTGGTGGGCGCTGCCGTTTCTGGACCTTGATAGGCGATCACCGGCAAACCGCACGCAATTCCGGCGATGGCGCTTCCGCGGCGGCTGGAAATCTGCCCGCGCACGAAGAGCAGCAAGTCCGAGGAACACAATTCCTCGGCCACCTGCTCCGGCGGTAAAACTCCTTGCACACGAACTTTCACAGAAGTACCGCGCAAACCTTCGCGCAGCTCCGCCGCAAAATCGTTCGCGTGGCGTCCAAAGGCATTGAGTTCTAATTCTCCCGCCTTGGTGGACGCATAGTTTAGAGCTTTGACAATTGTTGCGGCTTCGCGGCGGCCAGATTTTCCTCCAGTGATACCAAAGACAGATATCCTCAACGCGCGGCCGGCGCGGGGAGTGCGCACCCCAGCGCCTGTGGGAGGAACCGGCAAGTTTGCGCCAACCGGGATAAAAACTGTTTTGCCTGGCAGATTCCGCGCCCAGGAAATGTTTTCCAGGAACACCGTGAAGACTCCGAGGTCTGCAAGACGCACCGCCCGGCGCATGGTTCGCATTTGCGCGCTGCGGCGCAGCCGATCCACCATGCGTGAACCGGGGTAAGGCTCGACATCGTGAAATATGACGCCAATCCGGGCTCCCGCGCGCCGCAGTGTGTTCAATACTTTCAGAACTTTCGCTGGAAAACCGCGCGCGGACCAGGCTAATGCCGTGTATTGAACGAAAACCCAATTCCCACGCCACGCCTCCGCTTGCTGCCACAGGTCCTTCAGCGCAAGGGGCCAGCCGCGTTCGACCCACGGCACACGCGCGATTTGCAGCGCAAAGCCGTGCAAGCGCAGGGCCTCGCCGAGATACCGGCAATACTCCTCCACGGCATCGGTCGGCTCATCTTTGCGGCCAAGCAGCGCAACAATTTTCTGATTCATTGGAAAAGCGTCAGAACGCGAGTGCTCATTCTATTTCTCCACAAGGAAGCTGCCGATCAGCAGCGCGTCCATGCCGGAACTGAAAAATGTTCGCACCGCGTCCGTGGGCGTGTTCACAATCGCTTCACCGCGCAGATTAAACGACGTGTTCATGACCACCGGCACGCCCGTGCGCTTTCCAAATTCGTCGATCAACCGCCAGTAAAGCGGGTTGACCTCTTTCTCGACGGTCTGCGGCCGTGCGCTGCCGTCTACGTGTGTGACCGAGGGAATAACGCGGCGCTTTTCCGGCCGCACCTGCGCCGTCACAATCATAAAAGGAGAATCCGTCGCGCTTTCCAGGTATTCGCCCGCCTCTTCTTTTTTGAACGAAGGCGCAAACGGCCGCCACCACTCGCGAAACTTCACCGCATTGTTGACCTTGGTATTCATTTCCGGATCACGCGGGTCGGCAAGGATAGACCGGTTCCCCAGCGCGCGCGGTCCAAATTCCATGCGGCCCTGGAACCACCCGAGAATTTTCCCCTGCGTCAGCAGCTCAGCCGCAGTCACGGCGGGATCATGCATTCGTGTATAGCGAATCTTGTAGGTTCGCAACGCGGTCTCGATGGCGTCATCCTCAAACGCAGGGCCGAGATACGCGTGGCGCATGGGCTTGGTCGCCAGGCGCCCGCCACCATCTAAATACGGAACAAGCGCCGCGCCAAGCGCTACTCCATCGTCGGAAGCTGCCGGCTGCACGAAAAACTTATCCACCAGGCCGGAAGCGAGAATCTTGCCATTCGCCTTCGAATTTAGCGCCACGCCTCCAGCGAGGCACACGTTTCGGCAGCGTGTCTTTTCAATTGCCATCCGCACCACGCTCATCATCGCGGTCTCGCACATGCCCTGCACGGCAAAAGCTATGTTCTTGTGCCTGTCATCAATGCCGCTTTCAGCGGCGCGAGGAGCTCCGAGCAGCGGCGTCATCCCGGAAAATGGTTGCGAACCGTTTCCAATGACGCGTTTTGTGTCAACACGGTACGGCGAAGCCTCTGCATCGATGAAAGGGCGCAGATCAACTCCCGGCTGCCCATAGGGTGCGAGGCCCATCACCTTCCATTCGTCACTGTTGCGATGAAAACCCAGAAATTCCGTAAACTCGCTGTAAAAAAGCCCCACGGAATTCGGGAACGGAATGGTCAGCACATGATCGAGGCGCCCTCCGTGCCCATGCCAGATGGAGGTCGCTTCATGCGCGCCGCGCCCGTCCATCACCACCACCGCGGCTTCGTCATAACCCGAATAGCCGTAGGCGCTGATGGCGTGTGCATGATGATGGTCAACAAACCGCATGCGCGCCTTGACGCGGCCTAATCGCTGCGTGAATCGTTTCGCGCCGCCCTGCTGATGCCACATGCTGAGAAAATATTTTGTTGAGTTGAGAGTACTCTCTCCCGTAAGCGGAACGCGTCCGGTTGCGTAACATTTCAGGTCGTGGCGAAAAAGCAAACCGGGCGCGGGCCACCCAAAACATACTTCGTCCAATTGTTCGGGCGTGGCCTTGGCAAAATCCAGACACGCCTGGATGGCCATGTGCGGAAAGCCCGCGTCATGCTTCAGACGGCTCAGGCGCTCCTCGGCAACCGCGAAGAGCAGCGAACCATCTCGCACAATGCAAGCCGAAGAGTCGTGCATCTGCGAGTAGTTGATCCCCAGTGTCAGCATTATTCTTCAGCCACCCGCTTCTTTACCCCGCAGCACCAGGCCATGGGCGTATCTTCTCCCGGCATCTCGCGCACTTCACCTCCTGCCGATTGCACAAAAGAAGCGATGCGCTTTGCCTCGATCGCCGCGCCGCGCCAGCTTTTTCCTGCCGCAGACGGATCCAGCCCCAGCAGCGAAGCCGTCGCCCGGCTGAGCGCGGAAAGATTCATGCTCCAGAACGCATCGACGATACCCCAGGCAACGCGCCCGCGTAGATTCATGGTCGGCTTCTTGCTTCCATTAAATTGGAACAGAAATGCCCCGCCAGGCCGCAATACGCGGAGCATTTCCTGAACGTAGGAGAACACCAGATCTTCGCTCGGCAGATGCTGCAACACAAGATAGCTGAACATAAAATCGGCTGAATGATCCGCCAGAAAAGCTAAATTGTCCCCACCCACGCGCAGCCAGAGAATATTTTGTTCTTCGGAATGAATCTGCCGGGCGCGCTGAAGCATCTCCGCGGAAAGATCGAGCGCGATAACCCGGCGATAGCGGCTCGCAAAATTCGGCGTCATGCGGCCCGCGCCGCAACCGAGCTCGACCATTACATCCCCGCTGGCGGAAATACCGCAGCGCTCCAGCACCGGGGCAACCAGCGCAGCGTAATCCTGGACCCCGGAAGCAAGGAACGCATCCAAGTCCCAATCCTTTTGCCAGCTGGCGATGTAGTGGAACGCATCGCGGCGCGCACGATCATCCCAATCGCGCCGCATCTTCTCCGTAAGGCTCAACCTGCGTGCTCCTTTTCGGGCTTTGCGGAAGCAAATCCATTCGCCACGATGTAATCTCCGATGCCTCACTGTCGAGTACGCGCGACAGTTGTGCTTCAAACTGACCACTTGCAGAATAATATTGACGGTCCACAGTCTAGCGTTTTGTGAGTCGATTGACCACGCGGACAGTTCGGGATAGCATGCGCTCCTAGCCATGAGCGCGGCTGACAATCTGAATACCATCCCGCGTTCGCCGCGCCAGTGGCGGATCCTCGCGGCCCTGGCTGCGCTGGCAATTTTCGCCGCGACCCTTGTGTTTCGCGCCGTTGGGTATTGGCTGGTGGTCGAAGACCCGCCTGCCAAGGCTCAGGCCATCGCAGTGCTTAGCGACGGTATGCCTGTGCGCGCAAGAGAAGCCGCGCGCCTCTATTTCCAGGGCTACGCGCCGGAGATCTGGCTGACGCGTTCCGCCGAACCGGGCACCGCACTCGCGAAACTTGGCGTGGCCTACATCGCGGAAGATGTTTATATCTCCCAAGTGTTGCGGCATGAAGGTGTCCCCGCAAGCGCGATCCGCGTGCTGCAGCCACCTTTCGAAAATACTGCCGACGAGATGAGCACGATCGCAGGCGCGCTCGATGCTCGCCAAAACCGTGTCGTCATGATCGTAACTGGAAAAGTACATACGCGGCGTACGCGAATCCTTTGGCATCAACTCGCCGGACCGCCCGGCCGGGCGATCGTCCGCGCGGCGCAAGACGATTCCTTTGACGCTGCACACTGGTGGCGAAACACAAACGATGCCCTGGATGTGGTACAGGAAGTGCTAGGCTTGCTGGATGCCGCAGTGCTTTAACACCGGAGTAACCAGCGCTGCGTAATCTTGGCCGCGCAATCCGCGAGGTGGAGCTTGCCGGGAAACTCTGCAAGTGCTCCCATAAAACCGCCCAAAGGGACACGGGAGGAACACACCGCGGAGGTCACGAACCGGCTGCTTTTCGAACTGCGAGGGAGGAAACCGGCTCCGCATTGCCCACGAACCGCCGGAAGCGGGCCATATTCTTCGCGGCATACCACCGCCTCAGTTTGTAAAATTGACGCGGCGGCAGCATCAGCGCGGTTCCCAGGACCGCAAAGTGAAAAAGTTTATACCCAAATGTCTCGCCTCTGTACGCTTGGCGGAATCCTTCGCGCTCCACGCGGACCGTATCCCACGGCCAGCCTTCCCCCAGCGACAGCCGTATCCGCTCTGCATCCAGGTGCACTGATGCGATCAAAATGCGGGCGACTTCATTGGAAATTCCAGCCGCCACCAGCCGCGCGGGGAGCTCCCGGACAATACATGCCAGTGCCTGGTACTTTCGGCGCGCTTTGTTTGCATCCCATTTCTCGAACTGGTACAAATTGCCGGCATGTAAGCGATAGCTCGTCAACGGCTGACTTAGGACGCGCGCTCCTCCCAGTGCCGCGGCAACCGTAACCAGAAACTCATCTGCTTCGATCGACAAATCAGCCGGCAGAGGCAGTATCTTTGCAAGAATTTCCCGCCGCACAGCCAGCCGGCTGGTCCCCAGAAATGCGCGCAGTGACAGGAATTCGTGTCCCTCCTCGGCGTCGCGCAAACGACAATCATACTTGCGGTCAGGCGCGATCACATTGCGCTTGTCCCCATTCTCATCGACTTCAAAAATGCCGTGACCAATCGCGCCGGCCTCGGGTGCGGCTTCAAATTCCGCGACGACCGCTGCCAGTTTCCCTGGTTCCCACCAATCATCACCATCAAGAAACGCGATAATCTCGCCCCGGCATTCCGGAATTCCCGCGTTGAATGCAGACGCTTGGCCCCCGTTCTTCTTGCAAATCAAACGAATTTGCGGCTCAAATTTCCGGGCAATCTCCGGCGTACGGTCGGTCGACCCGTCATCAACCAAGATGATCTCGCGCTGGGAAGCGGGGAAATCCTGATCGAGAACGCTGATGATTGCCTGCTCGATGAAGCGTTCGTGGTTGTAGGTATCAATTAAAACGCTTACGAATGGTTTGGCCAAATCATATCCCCATCACAAACTGATTGCTTCGCAATGTCGCCTCAAATTCGGCTTCCAGCTGCGCTCTTCACTTGTTGATCGTACCAGGCGATGGTCTTCTGCAAGCCATCGTGGAGAGATGTTTTGGAGCGCCAGCCGAATTCGGCCAACGCCCGCGAGGTGTCCAGGCTGCGGCGCGGCTGGCCGTCGGGCTTTGTCGCGTCCCAGCGAACCGCGCCTTGGTAACCGGTCTGCGAACAGATCTTGCGAAGCAGGTCGCGAATGGAAATCTCTTCGCCGGAACCAAGGTTTACGAGGCCGGGCTTGGCGTACTTTTCCGCGGCCAGGACGATCGCTTCCGCGGCATCTTCCGCGTATAGAAATTCGCGCGTGGCGTTTCCCGTTCCCCAGGCCACGATCTCCGGCGCGCCCGCCTGCTTGGCTTCCCAGCACTTGCGGATCAGCGCGGGAATCACGTGCGAACTTTCGGGATCAAAATTGTCGCGCGGTCCGTACAGATTAACGGGGGTCAAGTAAATCCCGTTCATTCCGTATTGCTCCCGGTACGCCTGCAACTGCACGAGAAGCATTTTTTTCGCAAGGCCATACGGCGCGTTCGTCCCCTCCGGATAGCCATTCCAGAAGTCTTCTTCGCGAAACGGCACAGGAGTGAATTTCGGATACGAGCAAATCGTGCCCGCGCAAACAAATTTCTCAATCCCCACGACGCGCGCCGCTTCGATGGCATTCAGCCCCATCGCGGCGTTTTCGTAAAAAAAACGGCCGGGATTCGCGCGGTTCGCGCCGATGCCGCCAACCACGGCGGCAAGATGAACAAAAATATCTGGCCGCGCATCCTTGTAAAGGCGCAGCGCTTGCTCTTTCTCGCGCAGGTCGTAGTCGCGGCTTCGCGGAACGGCAATTTCGTGGCAGCCTCCCGCTCGCAACTTCTCCACGACAAACGAACCAAGAAATCCGTGGCCACCCGTCACTGTCACGCGCCGATTTTCCCAAAAGCCCATTCCCCATGCTCCTCAGTGTTGCGAGGCTTTTCCCTCAACGGCTTGCGCTACACGCGTCACGGAATTTTGCCAGTGATTCCAGTGGCCAAGTTTTTCCTCGAGAATCGCTTTGCCGCGCCCGCGCGGCGTCAACCCCGCGGCCTCCACGTCGGCATCCACCATGATGGCAACCAGCTCGCTAAATCCCACCTTGGGTACCCAGCCCAGTTGTTGCCGCGCCTTTCGCGTGTCGGCGATTAGGCTGTCTACCTCGAGAGGCCGCAGGTAGCGCTCTGAACTCTTCACGTGCTTCTGCCAATCCAGCCCGGCATACGCAAAGGCCTCTTCCATGAATTCCCGGACGGTGTGCGCTTCGCCTGTGCCGATCACAAAATCATCCGGCTTTTCCTGCTGCATCATCTGCCAGATGGCTTCCACGTATTCCGGCGCGTAGCCCCAGTCCCGGCGAGCGCCCAAATTGCCGAGGAACAGCGTGTCCTGCTTGCCGGCGAGAATCGCCGCAACCGCTCGCGTGATCTTGCGCGTCACAAAAGTCTCTCCGCGCCGCGGGCTCTCGTGATTAAAAAGAATGCCGTTGCTCGCGTACATGCCGTACCCTTCGCGATATATGCGCGTCATCCAGTAAGCGTAAACTTTTGCCGCGGCATACGGGCTGCGCGGCTGAAAAACCGTCGCCTCGCCTTGCGGCGGCGGCGCGGAGCCGAACATCTCCGAACTCGACGCCTGATAAAAACGCGTCTTGCTCCCTCCGCGGCGAATCGCCTCGAGAAGCCGCATGGTGCCCAGCCCGGTGATGTCTCCGGTGTACTCAGGCATGTCAAAGCTGACGCGCACGTGACTCTGCGCTGCCAGGTGATAAAGCTCATCCGGCGCGAAGCTGTAAATCAAATTCATAATCCATTCGGGGCTGGAGAGATCCCCGTGGTGCAAATGGAGCCGCGTGCTCGGCTGATTGGGGTCCTGATAAATATGATCGATGCGCTGCGTGTTGAAGGTGCTGGCGCGTCGAATGATGCCGTGAACTTCGTAGCCCTTGGAAAGCAGCAGCTCGGCAAGATACGAGCCGTCCTGCCCGGTGATGCCTGTAATCAGTGCGCGTTTCATGCGTCTTTCGCCTTTGCTGGCGTGATCTGCTGTCCGCCAGACTTATGTCTTCGCGACCGTATCTTTACCAGCGATCTCCTTCAATGCCCCACGCCGCAGTCCCAGCCGCTCCCGCACACTCGCCGTGCGCAACACAAATGTCCGCCACAACCACTCGCGCGCGGCGTGACGTTCCCGCAGGAAGTGTACTCGCCGCAGTCGGCCGTCCCGCTTCAATTCGTGGGTCACCTCGAGAAGCGTGAACGCGTGTGGCACGCCCCCATAGATCGCCAGGTTGCGCCGCGCTTCTTCACCCCAGTAAGCCCCCTGCTGACCTCCGGCGATGTGCCCATACTCGTGATTCTGATGAATCGCCCGGGCCACTTCCGTCACATCCACCACCGGAACATCCTGCCGCCGCGCGTCCTGGATCAGCCACTGGTCAAACCACGCACGGCCAATCGCCAGCGGCGGCACCTGCGTATACATATCGCGAGGAAAAACAAATGCATCAATCGCCGTATGGTTCCCAGGCAATCCGCGCGGCAAGATCTCGCTGCGCAGTTTGCGCTCGCCATCCGCGGCGAAATCAATTATTTCCGCCACGTTGATGTTCAATCGATGCGCCACCACCAAAAAGTTCGTCAGTTGCGCTTGAATCTTCGTCACACTATCAAGAAATTCCTGCAGCAGAATAATGTCGCTGTTCACGTAACAAAGCAGCGGCGTCCCGGCAAATTCCCGCGCGCGCCGCAGCAAATCATCCAGCAACGGCGTGCCAAATTCGCTGCGCGCAATATCGCGCAAATGATGGATCCGCAGCTCGGCCGCGATCTCCGCGACGCCCTCGTCTTCCCCAAACAGGTGAATCTCGGGTCGCGGACGCAACTGTGTCCAGCTCGCAATCGCGTTGCGCTGAATCAATCCAATATGCCCATGAAACGCCTTGGGCATCGCGAGAATCGTCAGTGGCGTCGTCATCGTCCAGACACTTCCGTGCGGCGAAACTGTTCCACAAGGGCGCTTTGCATGCCTCCTAGAAGATACCAGAGACGCCTCTCGCGCACACCACCAGCCCCTTTCTTCGCTGACAATTCACTTGCTTCCTGCTATTTTTGCAGCCTGTGCTTTTTTTTGCGCTTCCGAATCGTCAGGAGAACAATCGCGTGAACGTACTGGTCACCGGAGCCGCCGGCTACATCGGAAGCATTTGCGCGGAGGTCCTGCTCGCGCGCGGAATGAACGTCATCGCCCTCGACAATCTCCAGGAAGGGCATCGCGCCGCCGTTCCTCCCGCGGCTCTCTTCTGCGAAGTGGACCTCTCCGATCGCCAGCGCCTCAACTCAGTTTTCCAGCAGCATCGCATTGACGCCGTCATGCACTTCGCAGGGGAAGCCCTCGTCGCCAAGTCCGTTCGCGAGCCCAGCGCGTTCTACCTCGCCAACGTCGCCTACGGCACCATTCTTCTCGACACCATGACCCGCCACAAAGTGCGCAATCTGGTTTTTTCTTCCACCTGCGCGGTCTACGGCGAACCTGTGCAAGTCCCCATCCCCGAAGATCATCCCAAAGCGCCCATCAATCCCTACGGCAAATCCAAACTCACCTTTGAACAAATCCTCGCCGACTACCGCGCCTACACCGGCCTGGCTTACGTCGCCCTTCGCTATTTCAATGCCGCGGGCGCTTCGCAAGAACGCGGCGAAGCCCATCGCGAGGAAACCCACTTGATTCCCCGCGTGTTGGACGCCGCGCAAGGCGCCGCTCCCCATGTCGACGTTTTCGGCGCCGACTACCCGACTCCCGATGGCACATGCGTCCGCGATTACGTCCACGTTCTGGACATCGCCGACTCTCACGTCCGCGCTCTGGAAGCCATTGACCGCGTCGCCGGCCAATCCTTCAACGTCGGCAATGGCCCGGGCTATTCCATTCTTCAGGTCATCGAAGCATCGCGCCGCATCACCGGCCAGCCTATTCCTCACAAATTTTCCGCGCGGCGTCCCGGCGATCCCGCCACATTAATCGCCACCGGAGAAAAGATTCGCCGCGAACTCGGCTGGCAGCCGCGGCACTCCTCCCTCGACGAAATCATCTCCTCCGCCTGGACCTGGAAGCAAAAACATCCTCACGGCTACACCGCCCACGCCGCCGTATAGCCGCGCGCCGCCGTACAACTAACCGCAAATGTAATAAATTGCCATCCTGAGCGTGGGCGATCGCCAGATTCCGGCCCAGCCGGAAAGGACCTCAACCGCACTTCACCTCAGCGCCTCCGCTTGCCGTCATACTTTTCTTCACTCATCCATCCAATGCCGCCGTTCGTTGCTCCGCAGCGCAGCCGGCACATTATCCTTCTTCAGCCCAACTGCATCGCGCACCGGCCGCGTAGCATCCAGCACCGGGTGCCACACCTTTCTGCGCAGCGCCCCCCGCACCGCCCGTGCAACATCTCTCCACCGCCGCCGCGCCGGCGCCATCCAATGCCATCGATTCGCACGCACTCCCCGCGCTGTCAGCCGGTACGTCGCATCTTCAATCGTCCGCAGATGCGCGCGCCCTCCCGCCAACGCAAAATTCCGCCGCGCATCCTCATCACCCGCAACGCTCTTCCATCCCTCCGGCACATGCCCATAATCATGATTCTGGTGTACCGCGCATACCACTTCCGAAGCGTCCACCACCGCAGCCTTCTCCGTCAGAGCTTTCCAAATCATCCAGTGATCCCAATACACGCGCCCCACCACCAGCGCCGGTATCTCCCGGTACAACCCGCGCGAAAACGCGAAGTAATCTATATTGTGAAAAAATCGGTGATAACCCTCGCTCCGCGCCCACGCCGTTATCTTCTCTTCCCAATCCGTCCGGCTAAAATCCAACGCCTCCGTAACCTCCGTATCCCAGCGCCGCCCCACCATCAAAAATTCTTTTCGCCAGCCCTGCACCTTCCCCAGCGCTTCCGTAAACTCCCGCGTCAGCACAATGTCGCAATTCGCATAGCACAGCAGCTCGTGCCGGCTCATCTCCTGCGCGCGCGCGAACATCGCGTCCACGCGATTTGCCCCCAGCCGGCTCCGGCTCGTGTCCGCAACGTGCCGCAAGCCCAGCTCACCGCAAATTTCCGCCGTACCTTTGTCCACACCAAAAAGAATTACCTCCACGTCCGCATGCAGCCGCTTCCAACTCTCCAGCGCATTGCGTTGGATCACCGCGATATGTCCGCGAAATGCCTTCGGCGTGGAAAACAACGTCAGCATCAGCGGGCGCCACCCGCCGCAGACTTCACCAGAACAAACCCTCCCAGCGCATACGAACAACCGTGCCCATTCGTCGGATCGTATCTCGGCACATAGGAGAGCGCCTCTTCACGGCTCGCGGTCGTCCACCGGTTTTGCGCGTCCTTCGTCCAATATTCTTCTTTCTCAAGCCGAAACGCACCGAGCAGCCTCGGCAAACGCTCCGCCCCATAAACGCGGCACCACGGCTCCATCACCATATCCTTCCCGCACGGCACCGTCATAAGCAGCTTCCCGCTTGGCTTCAGCAACCGCGCGAAGCGCTCCATCACTTCAATGTCGCCGTTGCATCTCTCCGCCTTAATGTCGTAGCGTCCCGCAATTCCCACGTGTTCCACTGAAGAACAATTCACAATCAGATCGAAATGATTTTCTGGCAAATCAGTCTTCAGAAAATCTCCCAGACGGAATTCAACGCCCGGATGCTGCCACGTGAAATATTGCTGCTGTAGATCGCAGGCAAGTACGTGGAAACCCTTCTGCGCCGCAAGCAAACTCATATACCCGTTCTCGCACCCAAAATCGATCGCTTCGCCCGGCCCACTCGGCATCTCTCTGCTCAGAAACGACCATTCCACGTAGCGCTCGCCGTCAATGTTTGGAATGACCGGAGGCGGCGGAAACAACGCGCGCTTGCCCTTGCGCAACAACGCGTGCAGCCACGACGGCAGGTATAACGAAAAGTTGAAATGGACCGTTGGCATCGCGCGCTCTAGTTTGTTCTCAACGAATCTAGAATTTCATCCATGCGCTCAGCAGGCAAAGCGACCAAGTTTGCGTCATATGCGTCCAGAGTAGAAGAAACCAGCCGGAGCGAGCCATCCTTGAGCAATTGAAACCAACGGTAGCTCAGGCGGTCGAGGAAGCGCACGATTTCGCGGGCCTCATAGCCCCACGGCCTCGTTCGTATGTCGTAGACCTCTACGAGGAACACGGGCCGCTTGGTGGTTTGCAGAAAGTTCAAACCTCCTGCCAACACGTCTAACTCTGCTCCTTCGACGTCCAGCTTGATGAAGTCAACCTTGGTGACGCCCAGCCGCGGCGCGGCCTCATCGAGAGGAGTAACATCCACACGAACTGGTTTCGTTTTCGCATTCACAACTGGTGGACGAAGGCTATTACAGCCGTCTTCCCCGCCCTCGACAACGTAGAGATCTGTCTGGGAACGTTCTTTGCCCAGCGCGTAAGATTCTAAGCGCACGTTGGAACAAAAATTGACGCGCAGATTGCGCCGCAGCTGTTTGCGCTCGCGCGGGGATGGCTCGAACGCGATAACTTTCCCGTTGCCGCCGACCCGCTTCGACGCCAGCAACGTATACAGGCCGTGGTGTGCACCAATATCCAATACCGTCATTCCCGGCTTCAGATATCTCTGAACGAAAAGTAGTTCTGCCGACTCAAAACCTCCACTCAGCAAATCAGCGTCAACAGAACTGTTTCCAGCGAGGAACCATCCGCCAAAAGGGAGCCGAAACGGAACCAGCACGCCCGGAAAGATTCTTCGGAACCTAAAACCAAGCGATGTCACTTTCTCGCTCGTCGGACGGGCAAGGAAGCGGGCTACGCGGCTGGGCAGCTCTGCGTGTCGGACCTTGCTCTTGGCCCAAGGATCATTGGTTTCGTGCGGTTCATCAAGCAAAGTGAATCCCGGCACCGCCGCGGGTTCGGTCAAGGCTAGAAGCACTGTGCGACGCCGCGTGTGGTCACGCGTCTCGCGGAAATCATCATGATCCGGCAGCGTGGAGAGCCTGTACACAGACCCGAACCCTGCCCGATAAAGCATTTTCACCAGACAGCCTTCGCTGGCGTAAAACGCCAAATCACTCAGGCTTTGATCCCCCTGCGCTGCCTCCTCCCGCAAAAGCATCCATGGCTTGTCATCGGGTAGGCACATGCTCTCCAGTAGCAACGCTTTCTTCGTCAGCGCGCGCAGATTGCGAATCGCCAGCAGCGGATTTTCCAGGTGGTACAAGAGTCCAAAGCACAATACGAGATCGAACGAGCCCAGCCCCAGTATCGAACGCTCCTGCACGTCGCCTTGCCCAAACGCGATTCCCGGATACCTCTTGCGAGCCTCCATCACGTTCTCTTCGCGCCCATCAAAACCGCGCACACAAAGCCCGCATTCCTCCAAAATCTGCGAAAAAAAGCCCAGTCCGCAGCCCGCATCAACCACCGTCTCCAGCCCTAACGCCGCCTTCAGAGCCGCCACCACCGTGCGAATGGTTTCGCCACGCGCATGGATATGCCGCAGATAATGCTCTTGATCAAATACCGTTGCGGTTTTTTCCACGTTCTTCACTTTAGCTTTTTACCGAAAACTCGCACGGCAGGTTCAATAGTCCGTTCCATTCGTCCATCGGGTGCTGCTGGCTTTCCGTTGCCACTATAAACTCTGGAACGGATTCCCACGTGTCCACCATCCCATGTTCATCCCAAAGGCTTACCAGCCAAAAATATGGTCCGGGTTTCAGCGGAAACATTGGAAACGTGTAGCTAAGTTCGTTTGCCACGCCCTCCAGGCTCAGCTCCGCCGTCTTCCAGGCCCACAGTAGCTGGCGCTCCGAATTATACAAGGCAATACCGTGATGACAGTGGCGCAGCGCAGCGCGCGCTTCAATTACAAAGCGAATCGTCACCGGCCCAAAGGAGTTCAGCACATTCGGTGCGGCGTTTTGCGGACTCGTGATCTCCCAGCGCGTGAATCGCGCCTTTGCCTGCGGACCATCGCTGCGATCAACGACGCCGGACTCGCCCGCATTCATCGCCGTCTCATACGCGCTGACCACCGTAGCCGTCTCACCATCTAACCGAACCATCCCTGCGTCAATCCACACCGCCCGCTGGCACAAGCGCCGGATTTGGTTGAGTTGATGGCTTACCAGCACCACCGTGCGTCCAGCCTTTGCCACGTCGCCCATTTTCCCCAGGCACTTTTTTTGAAAGCGAATATCGCCCACCGCAAGCACTTCATCCACCAGCAAAATCTCCGGCTCCAGGTGCGCGGCCACCGCAAACGCCAGCCGCACGTACATCCCGCTCGAATAATGCTTTACCGGCGTGTCCATGAATCTTTCCAGCTCGGCAAAGGCGACGATTTCGTCGAATTTGCGCGCGATTTCGCGCTTGCCCATGCCCAGAATCGCGCCGCTCAGATACGTATTTTCCCGGCCCGTCAGCTCTGGGTGAAAGCCCGTACCTACTTCCAGCAGGCTCCCCACACGCCCATGAATCTCCGCCCAGCCCGTCGTCGGCCGCGTAATCCGCGACAATATTTTCAGCAGCGTCGTCTTCCCCGCGCCGTTTCGCCCGATCAGGCCCAGCACTTCGCCTTCTTGAACCTCCAGCGAAACATCCTTCAGCGCCCAAAACGTTTCATCTTTCGGGCGGCGGAGAGTCTTAAGAGGCGAGCGGACAAACTGCTCCAGCGAATGGCGCAGCCCCTGGCTCGATCCCAGGCCGCGCTGGTACCGTTTTCCAAGCCCTTTGCCTTGAATGACCGTCTTGCTCATCGTTTGCAGGCTACCAACGGCAATAAAGCTCCGCCAAACGCGCTGTGAGGCCCGTACTCCGCGCAAATTCGTTATTCTGTAAAGTAGCTTCTTTTCCGTCCCACCGGGACTTGCGCTTGGTGACAACGGAAAAACTATCAATCAAGCATCTGCCTTTGCTCCAGTTGAGAAGCTCCTGGCGGATGCATTTCAGGCCGGCTTGCTCGCAATACTGCCGGAACAGTTGCGCGGTCATCGTGGAGGCTCGCGACGCCGTCAGGTTGATGAATAGCAGCGCTTCCATGTTCTCTTCCTTCAATATCCCCTGGCGGAAAACATACGGAATTCGAAAGTAATATTTCATGAACGCCAGGGCGCGCCGGTACGCTCCGATATTGGAATGGTGGATGAATCCCACCCCGTCTGGCCGGAGTTTTCGTGACAACTGGGCAAGGTACGTCTCCATCTCCGGTTTTTCGACGTGCACCAGCGAATCAAAGCTGAAGGCAAAATCAATCGAATCATCCGCAACGGCGTCGAGCGACCTGCCGTCGTTGACGTGGAATTCCAGGTGTTTGTCGGAGGCGAATCGTGTCTTGCAATGCTCGATGCACTTTTCGGAAAAATCCACCGCGATCAGAGACTCGCACTGCGTCTTTAGGAATTGCGTCCAGCGCCCGCGGCCCGGCGCGATTTCCAGGATTCTCCCGGCCGGCAGGAACCGGTGGATGCGCGGGTACAGCACGAACCACCACAACGCCTCCGTCCCGCCAAATTCCTCGGACCATTCGTCCCCTGCGCCGGGCCAGTCATACCGATCGTTCCAGAACTGTTTGCTTTCAGCGACAGTATGCATTTTCTCTTTCCCACACACCCCAATCAGGAATTTCTTTCACACTACCAGCCCAATCCGAAGAGTATCATCGAGTTCCGGGATGCGCCCGGAGTGGTTCAACGGAAGAGCCGCTCCCTTTTGCGCCACACCCCCTGCCGTCCGTAGTCTCGGCGTAGGAGGGCCCCCTGCGCCAGATTTGAACTGGCTGGCGTCGTTAGAGATAGCGCATTATACGTCGAAGTGAAGCTGAGATACCCACCTCTTCGCTACGCTGCAGCGTTGCTCATCGCTATCTTAAGAGCTAGAAACTTCATGAACATTTTCACGCTTAGGATGGAATAATGGATCGCTCTATCGACTAAGGCTTCCGAAATGATGGCTGAATCTCCAAAAAGCCGCGTGCCGGAACTGGATGGCCTGCGAGGCGTGGCCATCCTCTCCGTTCTTGTGTATCACTACATTAGCCAGGAAGGTGTGATCTCCACCGGCACGGCTGCCCATCTTCTCCAGCGTTTCGTAATCCTGGGTTGGAGCGGTGTGGATCTGTTCTTCATACTATCCGGCTTCTTGATCGGCGGAATCCTCATGGATGCCCGCGCCTCCGCCTTTTACTACCGCACCTTTTACGCCCGCCGGTTTTTCCGCATCATTCCCATTTATTATCTGTGGATTGCGGCGTACATCGCTTTGATTGGCTTTGCGGGCGCAAGGATACAACGGCTCTCCAATTCGGGCGTGGCTCCGCCATTAGGTTTTCCTGTCTATTCGTACTATCTGTTTCTGCAGAATTTTAGAGTTAGCGGCTTCGCGGGATTGGCGGGTGCCTGGTTTGGTCATTTATGGTCGCTGGCCGTGGAAGAGCAGTTTTATTTAGTTGCTCCCGTCGTGGTGCGATTTGTCTCTCCTCGCAAACTGCCGTACGCGCTGGGGGCCGTCATCGCGCTTGCGCCTGCGCTCAGAACCTTCCTCCGGCTGGCGACAGGGGCATCGCCCACCCTGGTGACCGTGCTGATGCCGTCTCGAGCGGATGCTCTGGCCGTTGGCATGCTCCTGGCGGCGCTTTGGCGACGGGAACTCGTCAGGTTGTGGTTTCAGGATAATGTTGGAAAGTTGTACGCCGCCGGCGGAATTCTTTCACTCGGTGTGTTGGGTCTTTGGATTTGGGCGCCCAATTCCGGCAACCTGGGCATGCAGATTCCTGGTTTCACGTGTTTGGCCTTTTTTTACGCTTGTTTGCTGCTCATCGCGCTCTCGCATTCGAGCGGCCCGGTTGCCTCGTTGATGCGAACTTCCTGGCTTCGCGAATGGGGCAAAGTTTCCTACTGTGTCTACATCATCCACATTGTCGTGAATGTTGGATGCCACACCCTCCTGCTTCACAAGGCTCCGCAAATATCGACGACCAAAGGAGCAGTCGTAACCTTCTTTGCCGCAGGTTTGACCTATGTGGCAGCGAAGATTTCATGGTTGTTGTTCGAGCATCCGTTGCTCCGCCGGGGGCATGCGTTCAAGTATTAGGGCTTCGGTATGGAAGAGCCGTCGCCCCTGCGCAATCTCGCCCGCTGTGCCAGATTGCTATTGACAATAAGTTACTTATGTACTAACATTGTCCATGGTCACGCCAACGGAACCCGTCCCCCGCTTCGCGCCCAACTTCCCACCTCACGCTCCCGCTGTTTACCCTCAGGAACGTAGGGTAACTCCTTTAGATTCTTCCTCTAAGCGTCATTCCGATTTTCCGTATGTATTTCCAAGTTCCGTATATTCTAACCCCTTTTGTTTGTATCTATTACAGACCCCCCGGGGGTGGGGGTCACATCCTTCAAGCCAAGAGGATTCTCCAGTTGTCTCTTGTTTGGCTCCTTCACCAGCTGCGCCGGTCAACTCCTCGCATTCCGCTGCTCGCCGTTCGCTATTCGCTTCCTTGCTCAGACTCTATCCGCCACCGCGCCTTCCATGCGCTGGAAGAAAAGCAGCCCTCCGAGGAGTACTACCGCAACCGCGCCCGCCGAGGCCATCATGGCGGACCCCGGCGGTTGCCCATGCCCGGTCAGCGCCCAGCGGAATCCATCGATCACTCCAGCCATGGGATTCAAGCCATACAGCCAGCGCCAGCGCTCCGGCACCAGCGAACTGGGATACGCCACCGGAGACGCCAGCATCCAGAACTGCGCCACAAAGGGGATCACGTACTTCACATCGCGATACAGCGCGTTCAGCGCGGACAACCACAATCCCACACCCAACGCCGTCAACACCGCTAGGAGCAGGAATACCGGAAGAAGCAGCGCCGGGTAACCCGGGCGGAAGTGGTAGGCCAGCGTGAAAATCACCAGCACCACGAAACCAATGCAGAAATCCACCAGGCCGGAGAGCACCGCTGAAAATGGCAGAATCAAGCGCGGAAAATAAACTTTGGTGATCAGCCGCTGATTTTCCACCACCACATTCGTGGCCGTGAGCAAAGCCGTCGAAAAATACGTCCAGGGCACCAGCGCGCAAAAGTAGAAAACTGGATAAGGCAAACCCTGCGACGGCAGCTTCGCTAATTTGCCGAAAAACAGCGTGAACACCAGCATCGTAAGCAGCGGCTGGAGAATCACCCAGAGGACGCCGATGGCTGTCTGTTTATAGCGAATCTTCACATCCCGCCACACCAGAAAATAGAGCAGCTCGCGGTAGGCCCACACTTCGCCGAGACGCAGTTCCAGCCAGCCGCTGGGCGGCTCGATGCGCACGGTGGCGGCGGGCAGTGAGGGTACGCTAGCCATGAATCGTTTAGAAGTTCCTGCGAAGACTGCTTCGTCCGCCGTCTAGAGTATCAGAGTAGCGCCACGCAGGTGCAGTAGCGTCACGGAAGTGGAGCCAGCCCCACGAAAGTAAAAAGCGTCGCGCTCTCGTTTTCCGGCAAGGCTCCCGCAACCAGGATTAAGGCTCGGTTTCCTTCTTGAGCTGCTCGATGTCGCGCTGCTCGAGTTGCTCCATCATCGCGTGCCGCCTGAACAAGTACGCCTGCAAGTCGCTGGTGATTTGCCGGGGCACAACATAAAACTGGTTATGGACCATTTCGCTCCAGGAGATTGGACCCCGCACAGGAATCAAATGAGTTCCCCACTGAAAGATGAAACTTCCATTCCAAACTGCAAATAGGGCTACAAGCGCCGCAAGGGCCACGAAGGATGTTCGTGACGAGCGAAAAAGTGAGCTGACATATTGGAAAAAAAAGGCCAGTCCGAAAACAAAAATCGGTGTATTGGAAATGAAAAAACGATTTCCAAACGACGACATCCCATGCCAGAAAGGGTAACTGGCAATGACGTAGTAAAAGGCGGCCAGAGACACGCCAAAATATGCGGCAATCCCCTTGGCGGGGCGAGCGGCAAGGAAAAGTCCGATTACGGCAAGAAAAAGGACCGGCGTCCAGGTCAAGAGTCCATGCTCCGAAGAAAACAGCACTGAACGCCAGTTCGGTGCGCTCCAATCCCATGGCAGAACTGTATATGCGCCAAAACGCAGGAGGCCACCAAAGATAATGCGTCGCGTGATTAGAGTCGGCAGGATTGCAACGCACAAACCAGTTAGATAGAGAAGGTTTCCCATCAACTCATTTTGTAAGGCCGGTCTGTTCTTTTCGCGCACGGAGCGCCAATAGGACCGAAGGGACTGAATAAGACAGAGTAGAAGGAAGACTCCGTTCGGGAAGTAAACATCGAGCGCCAAACCTGAGATCGCACCGAGGGTCAACCATTGAACAAGAGTCCGCTTCGACTGAGTACGTTCCCAATACCACAGAAACAGAGCAACGGTAAACGCAGAATGTGCATGGGACCAAGCGGGATTGAAGTACATATAGACAGGAAGTGAGCTTGCGGTCCAGATGCCAACGGTGGCTAGAAATGCCCATTTGGGCTGCACGTACTTGCTTGCGAAGGTATACGACAGGAAGAGCCCCAGGAATCCGTAGAAGGCAGTGCCAAAGGCCATCGCCAGACGGTAAGGCAGAGAAAAACCGTCAGCCGGGATGTGCGCGCCGAAATGGTCAGCGATCAGAACGACGCCATGCGCCACGGCAAGAAACGGCGTCCACAAAATTGCCGGGCCCACGGTGAAGAGATTACTGACGTACCCAGTCTCGGTGAATTGATCAGGCAGGATTTGGCCATCTGGCTGCGTGCGAGATTGCGCAAAGTACAGATTTGCTCTTCGCCAGTCTTCCTCGAAGCGCAGGTCGTGCTGGATCAACGGGGCTCTCGCATACGCGTAATAGCCCACGCCATCTCCATGTACGATGGGGTTAATTAGCGGTAACGAAAAAATAAAAATAATCAGCAAAAGCCGCGGATACAATTTATAGCGGGCGTTTACGGTGGTGTTCGTTGTTAGTTCATCTGGAATGGATTCCGTCATTGCTCGCTCGCGGCTTCGCGCCAAAGAGATCCTGACTGGGAAGACATATCTGGCACAGCGGAGGTCTCATAGACTGGTTTTGCCACTACCGCGATGAGCGACAAAGGGGGAAGAGGCAAGAGATGATCGACAACACGAAACAAAGGCGTCAAGAAGTTCAACGTTTTGATCTGCCAGAGTCCAAATGTTTTTCTTCGCAAGAGCCGGCCATTTAGCCACCAAGCAATCACACCAACACGATTGAAGGGCAGCAATTTTTGCAACTCCAGGCCCGCTTTTTGCACGAGGTCCGATAGTTGGGCTCGCGTATAGCGCCGGTGATGTCCAAGAACCGTGTCCAAAGTTCCAAAGAGGGCGGGCCCGCAGGGAACAAGAATAATTGCGCGCCCTCCATCGTCCAACACCTCGCGAATATTCTTCAGCACTCCAATATCATCCGCGAGATGTTCAACAACGTTCAGGCAAATGACGGTGTCAAACTTCTGCTCTCTTGGGAAAGACCCACCCAACTGGCCGTCGGTAAATCCCACGCGCATGTAGGGACGGTTGCTGCTGAGATTTTCCAGATAGGTGAGATAGAGCGGATTTATATCGCTGGCCCAATACACAGAGCGTGGAATCAGCTGAAGGGTTAAATTGCCAGTACCTGCTCCGATTTCCAGAACTTTGTGGCCAACGTAGGGACGAATCACATCCGCCATCCACTTCGTAAAGCGCGGAGCGCGATTCAAGCGGCCGAGAATTTGACTGCCGTAAATATCCTCCGCATAGATGTAATCGGAATAGGCAAACCGGACAATGGCAGCGATAGCACGGAGGCCATCGCGCCAGCTGATTTTCTTCCCTTCTTGATAGGTACGACCAGAATAACGAATGGGGACTTCAAACAGGCGGGCGCCTCGTTTGGCCAGTTTAATGGTAAGCTCCGGCTCTATTTCAAAACCCCGGCCAACAAGCGGAATACTCTTTAGGAGAGCAGTGCGCACCATTTTGTAGCACGTTTCCATATCCGTCAGATTGAGATCGGTGACAAGGTTGCTAAACAGGGTTAGAAAGCGATTGCCAATTTCGTGGCGAAAGAAAAGAACGCGTCTGTACTCGGTGGTCAAGAATCGAGAACCAAATACCGCGTCTGCCTGCTCCTCCAAAAAAACCTGAACCATCTTAGCCAGGTCCTCCGGATGGTACTCGAGGTCGGCGTCGTGGATAACAGTTAACTCAGCAGAGGCGTGACCAAGCGCGGTACGAATTGCCGCTGCTTTGCCCTGATTTACGCTATGGCGGAGAAACACCCATTCCACTTTGCCCTGGGGGGAAGATGCCACGGATCGCGAGAAGGACTCCAATATCTGCGGACTCTGGTCAGAAGAGCCGTCATCGACGACAATAATCTGCAGGCGATCCAAGAGGGGCGAAACACCCCGCAAAGCCAGGCGTTCCAAGCTAGCCTGCACCAGATACTGCTCATTGTAGACGGGAACGAGAACCGAAAGTGATGTGCTAGCTTTCATCCGGAAACCTGGGACAGAAATTCTCCGTGGTCTACACTTCCTTCCATCTCTAGACGCCTATGCCGGTCGCCGTGTGAGAAGCAGACGCGGCTTCCTTTTTTTCCCGGAAATAGGAGGTCACGCGATCAATAATCTCCGCCAGGGTGGTTGCCGGGCGGAAGCCCGTCAGCGCATGTAATTTGTCAACGCAAGGCACACGACGCATCATGTCTTCGAACCCCGGTTCGTAAGCCTGGTCGTAGGGGATGTATTGAATGGCCGAGGAGCTTCCCGTCCTTTGCTTCACGGCCAGCGCCAGATCTTCAATGGTAATTTCTTCTGTATTTCCTATATTAACTACTTCTCCAATTGAACAGTCTGTATCCATAAGCCGAATGACGGCCTCCACGGTGTCGCGCACGTCACAGAAACACCGCGACTGCTTGCCGCTGCCGTAGACGCTGATGGGGGCGTTGTCCAGCGCCTGCTTCACGAAGTTTGGCAGCACCATGCCGTAGCGCCCCGTCTGCCGCGGGCCCACGGTATTGAAAAACCGTACGACGATGACTGGAAGCTTCTTCTCTTTCCAATAGGATAAAGCCAGGAACTCATCCAATGCCTTGGACGCGGCGTAGCTCCAGCGGCCCTTGGTGGTGGCTCCCAGAACCAGATCCGCGTCTTCGTGAAAAGGAACATTGGTATTCTTGCCGTAAACCTCGGAAGTCGATGCGGTCAGGACCATTTTGCGTTTCTTGGAAGCCGCTTCCAAGATAAACTGCGTGCCGTTGACATTGGTCTCGATGGTGCGGACCGGACTTTCCACGATGAGTTTCACGCCCACGGCCGCGGCCAGATGGACGATTACATCGGCGTCATCCACCAACTCCGCCAGCAATTGACGATTCTCGATTCCGTCCAGGTGATATTCCATCTGCGGGGAACCCTTCAGATGGCGGATGTTCTCCATGCTTCCGGTGGAAAGGTTGTCGAGGAGCACGACACGGTCGCCGCGGCCGACGAGGCGTTCCGCCAAATGCGATCCAATAAAACCCGCGCCGCCGGTAATGAGATACCGCAAACAGCCTCCTCAGAGAGTTTGTGAATCGTCGGGATCAGAAGATCCGACGTGGGCCACCGCGTGGGAATCTTCGTGCGGGTGATTCAGGGATTCCTGAGGGCCATAACCATACGAATAGGGGTAATACCTGTAGGAATAGTAGTAGTCCGGCGAGCCGGAATCGACAGCATTCAAGATGGCACCGAGAATGTTGCACTTGACGCTGTTGAGCAGATCCCGCGTCCGCGTGAAGGCTTCCTTCGGAGTTTCACCACTGCGCACCACCAGGAGCACGCCATCGGTTTGCACGGACAAAATCACGGCATCCGTGGCGGCCATAACAGGGGGAGAGTCGATCACGATAAATTTGTACTTTCTGCGAAGCTCGGCGATGGCATCAGCCATTTTGTGCGAGGAAAGCAAATCCGCGGGGTTCGGCGGCAGCGGCCCGGTCGGGATGGCAGCCAGATTGGGAATCGACGGATGCGGGATGGTAACCAGATCCAAGCTAGAAACGCCTGCGAGATAAGAACTCAATCCAGCAAATTTTCCGGAACCCAGATTCAGGAGGCGCCCGACGCCGGGCTTGCGCAGGTCCGCGTCAATCAACAGAGTGCTGTCACCGAGTTGTGCCAGAGTGACCGCCAGGTTCGCCGCCGCGGTAGTCTTTCCTTCACGCGGCAGGGCGCTGGTCACCAATATTACCTGCGGCGGGTGTCCAGGTTGGGAAAGTAGCAGCGCGGTGCGCAACGCCCGGAAGGCTTCCGACATTTGTGATTTCGGCAAATGCTGCGCGACCAGTTCGATGCGCTTGTCGTTTCCGTTGGGGGAAACACCCTTCAGCAGTCCAGTACCCGTCGCGGTACTACTGGAGTCGCTGAAAGCAGGGACGACGGCCAGAGAGGGCAAGCGCGCCAGTGTTTCGATGTCATCCGGCGTCTTCACCGTATTGTCCAGATACTCGCGCAGCAGAGCGATGCCCACGCCGCCAACGAGCCCTACCAGAAACGCCAGCGCGATATTACGCGCTTTCGCCGGGCGTGCCGGACTCGAAGGAATCGTGGCATAGTCCAATACGCGGATATTGGAAGACCGCAGCCCCGCCGAGATTCCTGCTTCCCGCAATTTGGTGAGCAGCCCGTCATACAGAGTCTTGTTGGTTTCCGCTTCGCGTTTCAGGATGTTGTACTCGACAAGTTTCTCGGCCATCTGATTCACTTCGGTCTTCTGCTGATCAAGCGCCTGGGTCAGAAGTGTTTCTGTCTGGCGCGCCTCGTTGTAATCGCTTTCCAACTGGCGAACGATGTTTTTCTTTTCTTTTTCAAGCTCCGCATCGAGCTCTTTGAGCTGCGCCTGAACGCGCTGCACCTTGGGAAAATTCGGGCCATACTGGTTCAAACTATCGGCATACTGCGTGGATATTTCGGTGCGCTTCTTCTCGAGATCCTGCAGGACGACGCTCTCACGGATCTGCGGGACCGCATCGAGTTCCCCGGATTTGGCAAACTCGTAGAGCGCTTCCTTCTTCATCCGCGTGCTCTGCGCATCCGTCAACTCCTTGTTAAGCTCCGAGAGGCGTTGCGTGGTGATACTCTGCTTGTCGTCCACGGTCCAGATGTGATTCTGGCGCTCGTAGTTGATGCGGTCGTTTTCCGCTTTTTCGACACGCTTTTTCAGCTCGTCCAGCTGATCTTTCAGCCACGCTGAAGCCTGGGTCGTGGATTCGACGTGGCTGGCAACATTTTGTTGCTGATATGTATCCACATGCATGTTTACAATTTGCGCGGCGAGCTGAGGACTCGTGGATTCAAAGCTCACGTCCATCAGGCGGCTGTTCGGCAGGTGGTGGACGCTCAGACTCCCGAGAAACGCCGCTAGTTCCGGCGGCCGTTTCTGGTTCTTCAAGCTTCCAATCGCAACCGCTTCTGAAGGAACGCCACCAGACGCAAAATCAGGAAGTGTCGCCAGGTGGCCGTTGCCAATCGTCTGCAGCGCCAACGTTTCGCTGGTCAAAATCTTGGACTGGGTCTCGATGTAGTTTTCGAGATCCATCATGACGTCGTAGGAATCGGTTCCCTGAAACGGGAGGATATTTGAACTTTCGCGGTCAATCTCGATGCGCGCCGTGGCCACATAGACCGGCTGCATGCGAAAGGTGGCGATCGAGACGATGGTAACAACGGCCAGCATGAAGGAGAGTATCAGCCACTGGTGCTTCCGGAGAATCAACAGGTAATCGTAGAGGTGCGGCTCACGCGGGGAGAGGTCCCAGGCGGGCAACCGCGCAGGAAGAGCGACCAGATCAACAGCTCCATTGGAGCCATTTTCTCTCGGAGTAATTCTTGTGTCGTCTACCATATTCTTTCTAATGATACGCAGTGCGGTAAATCGCCGCCGAGGTGGCCACCGCAACGCCAATATCCATAACTCGATAAAGCGCTTGTTTTGTCCCGCTGTCCGGAACATACAAGATGTCACTGGGCCGCAGTTGCACGTCTTCGGCCTGGCGGTTCAGCACTTTTTTCAGGTCCACCTGCACTTCGCTTTGCTTGCCGATGGAATCCTTGCGGATGATTACCGCATTCGTCTGCTTGGCGGTGCGGGTTAAACCGCCAGCGAGCGCAAGTATTTTCAGCAATGTCAATTGCGCGCGGTCGTTCGCGACCACGAAGCCACCGGGTCTGCCGACCGCACCCAGGGCGTAGATGATGCCGGCATGCGGCACCGTGACGATGTCGCCCGCTTGCAGCAGGATATTGTTCTTGGCGTCGCCGACTTCCATGAGGTCAATCAAGTTAACCGTCAAGGTATTGCTGATGGGCGGGGGTTCATTCATTGCTCCCCCAGCCGCGGCAGGCGTCGCCGCAGGGAGAGTCTCCGGCGTGGAAAAAACCGCTTTCGGATCAGCCGCGACACTCGTCGGCGCGGTGGCTGTTGATTTTTCTGCCGGCACCGCATCCATTGACTTCACAGGCTTATCCATGTTCTTGGTGACCGCGGAGCGGTCAACGTTCTTGGTGACCGCGGAGCGGTCACCAACTGGAGGCTTGGCATCCTCAAAACTAATCATCGGAGGCTCCCCAGGTTCCACAGCGGGCTGCGACTCGGGGCGGGTAACAATTACAGTATCCCCGGCATCGTTGGAGATTCCTCCTGCTTGCGCGAGGGCTTCCAGCAAACTCACTGGATGATCCGCCTCGTACACCATAGGACGTACCACTGCTCCCACAATCGTGATCGGCTTGCTCTTGCGTTCCTTGACGCTCACGGCTACCTGCGGATGCGACACCAGTCCGTTCGCTTCCAGCACTTCCGCAATCTTCTGCTCCGTTTGAATCTCCGTCAATCCGGAAACCAGCAGCCGCACGGGAAGCAAAGGGATGCCAATTGTGCCGGTCTGGCTTACGCGTAATTCACGGCTGAGCTCCGGTACATCGAAAATCTGGATATTGAGTAGATCCCCATCGCCAATAACATAATCGTACTGCGTGGTCCTCAGACGGGAAGAGAGGGAGCGGATGCGGTCATTCGTTTGTTGCGATGTCTCGAGGACGGTTTGCGCGTGGGCGGAGAGCGGGAGAAGAAAGATCCCAAGCAGGGTGCTCGCGCAGAAATATGACCTCAGCACACCCAGTCCTGCTGCTTTCATTCGGATCAATGACCCCCAAATCTCATTATACAGGCAGCCGGGTCAACTCCGTCAGTCATTTCGGCTGCGCCGGCGGCGCCGGCTGGAAACCGGTGTTTTTGCCGTCGATGGGTTGATTTCCCCCGTCGCCAGGCACGCCATTAGAAAAAACAACAGCGCATTCGCTGGAATATGGAGATTGAAATCCACGAGGCTGTGGACGAGCAGCCCGCAGCAGCCCACCAAGCCCGAGAGGTGTAAGACCGCGGCGAAGGAGCTATTCAACTGCAACAGGCGCCGCAAGGAACCGACGAACAATACACCCAGAAACCACGCGCAGCAGAGACCCCCGGCGATGCCGGTTTCCGCCAGCGCTTCCAGGTAGTCGTTGTGGGTGTGATTGACGATCTTTCCGTCGTAAAGCGATTCGTACGGCGGAAAAGCGATCTGCAGCGTGCCAAGTCCGGTACCGGCAAGCGGATGATCCAGGAAAATCCGCCAGGTATCAGCTCGCATGGAGGCGCGCTTGCCCACGGAAACTTCCAGCGATTGCAACGAGGAAAACCTCTGCAGAATCTGATGCACCCCAAGCCAGGAAACGAGGAGGAAAGCCACCAGCAGTACCACTCCACCCGCCAGCACATGCTTGCCCCCCGCGCGGCGCAGAATCAGCAAGAGCGCGAGAACCGCCATCTCCGCTGCAAAGCTGATGATCCCCCCGCGGGAAGCCGCGAGAAAGAGCGCCCCCAGCGGCAGCACCGCAAAGAGTGCAACCAGGAACCAGTGTTCTTTGCGCACTTTGCCCATTACCAAGGGAACCAGCGCGACCGGAAGGACGAGTTCCACGAATCCCGCGAAGTGATTCCTGTTTACATACGGGCCAAAGGGAACTCCTCCGTAGCGCATCTCGCGGATCCAGTAAAGTTTCCCGTTGAAGGTCAGATGTTGCAGAATTCCAAAAATCGCGACCAGGAAGCCAAAAATCATCACGAACCAGAAGAAGCCGCGCCAATCCTCCAAGGTCCGAAAGGCCTGGGCGGTCAGGAAGAGAAGGATCATGAGGGCAAGCAGCAACTGCAGTTGAACCCGCGTCTGAAATGCGGAAGCGGTGGCATGAAAGAACAGCTGCCCGAAAACAACGACGGAGAACGCGGCCAGCGGCGGGAGCAGGGGTGAAATAACAAATTGCTGCTCTTTCTTCCAGTGTAACTGCACGGCCCAGGCGAGAAACAACAGCCCCGCTCCGGTTTCCAGCACGGAGAGCGCCCAGTCTTCCACGCCTCCGTGCGCCAGGACAGCCAACACCAGGAGAGCGCAGATTCCGATGCGCAAGAACTTCATGGTTTGGAGCGCTCCACGGAAAGCGGCGTCAGAGCCACGTCATCTATCCAGGCCGTTCCTTGAATTCTGCTCTCCTCGCCATCATTAGGGTCGCGGCTCGCGCAAATCTGCACCAACTGCACGTTACTTCCAGCGGTCCACGGCGCCTCGATTCGCGTCCACGGTTCGCTGCCGTGGATTTCGGATGTTTTCACCAGGGGAGAGCCTGGATTTTCCGGCGCACGGAGCCGAAATCCAACACCTTGATTGGTCTTAAGCGCTTTGGTCTGGATCCACGCGGAAAATAAATAGCTGGTTCCGGGTTGCACAACCGCGCGTGCGCACACGTTTTCAAAATTTACGTTATGTTTCCCGTCAAAGGAGATGCGCAAGGAGCGGTTTCCGGAGTGTTTCTCTTTTGAATCGAAGCTCGCCTGTACGCCTTCCCAAAGAGGACTGAATTGCCAGGCAAAGTAGTAGCCGTTTAAACCGGCCTCGAAGCTGCCATCCCAGAGGACCGAGCTTGCCAGCTGCGGCAGCGGCAAGGGAGAAAAATCCGTAAAGCTCACTCCCTCATCCCACACGCGGCGAGCTTCCGAGTACTCTTTTTTCTCCAGCAAGCTGCCTACCATCGAATACACATCGCGCATCGCCAGATGAGGATGCAGCGTAACCAGCTTCGCCCAGACTTTCATGGCGAGAGCGGTCTGATGGTCAGCCGTGAGATCCCAAATGACATCCACGTAGCCTTCCTGGGAAGCTGGCAGAACCTGATCGAGAATGAAATCAATATCTGGATTCGCGCGATAGCAGCGGGAAAATGCTTCCGCGGATCGTTTGGGGTCGGCCGCTACGGCCCGCCGTATCTCCGCGAAAGCGGGTTGCAATTCCCCTTGCCGCAAAAGAAAGTTTCCGTATCTCCAAGAGACATCCGCGGATGCGGGGTAGGCTTGCTTGGCCCGAAGGAATGCGTCTCTAGCGGAGGGGAGATCCCCTTCAAGTTCGTAAGTGGTGCCAAGTTCCTGCAGAGTGTCCGCAGAGTGTGGATCGATAGAGAGCGACACGCGGTAGGCACGAATGGCGCGCTGGGGGTCGGACTGCTCCATATTGTATTGCCAGTAACGCCCGAGGAAGTACCAGTTCCGCGCGTTTCCCGGCTCGAGCCGAGTGGCGCGCTCGAACCCATCTTGTGTGCCGAGCCCTATCGCATGGGACGCCAGCGCTGCCCGAATACTGAAGAAGGAAAGAATGGCTGCAGCGGAGAACGCCAGGAAAACGAGCACACCTCGCGAAACTGTGTTGGACAGGCGCAGAATCATCTCGCGCTACTCTGCCTAGACCGTTACTGAGATGCAAGATGAAAGTAAGCTCGGGAATGAGGGGCTAATGTTTCAGATTGGAACAGAATATTCTATTTCCCAATGGTGGCGGCGAGACCTTCATCGGCGCGATTGCGGCGGCGTATTTCAATCCCCAGCCGCTTGATCTTCTGATTGAGCGTGGAGAGAGGAATCAGGAAGCGCTCGGCCGCTTCGGTCTGATTCCAGCTAGTGCGCTCGAGCATGTCAATGATGATGCGGCGTTCGATCTCATCCATGATCTGGAAAAGAGAAAGTTGCGAGCTGTCCGAGGAGGTACGCGCACCCGGCTCGCCAAGGAGCGGAGGCATAAACTCCGACAACTGCAGACGGACGCCACGAACAATTTCCTTGCTGCGGATGCTTTCCGGGAGCAGATCCACGTCCACGCGCTCCTGGGTAGAGAGCACCACCGCCCGCTCCACGACATTTTCCAGCTCGCGCACGTTGCCGGGCCAGTCGTAGTCCATCAGGAGCTTCAGGGCCGCTTGCGTGAACAGCCGCAAGGGCTTGGCGTTTTCCTTGCAGTAGCGTTCCAGGAAGTGCAGCAAGAGCAGCGGCACATCTTCGCGGCGATCGCGCAGGGGCGGCAACTGCAGGTGGATGACGTTGAGGCGGTGAAACAAATCTTCGCGGAAGCGGCCTTCGCGGACGAGTGTGAGCAAGTCCACGTTGGACGCGGCCACAATTCGAACGTCCACTTTGATCTGTTCGGTGCCCCCCAGGCGCATGAATTCGCGTTCCTGAATGACGCGCAGAAGTTTCGCCTGAGTCTCCGGGGTGACCGTGGCGATTTCATCGAAGAAAATCGTTCCCTGATCGGCCACTTCGAACAAACCTTTTTTGGAAGCCACGGCGCTGGTAAACGCGCCTCGCACGTGCCCGAATAACTGCGATTCCAGCAGATCGGCGGGTATGGAACCCGTATTCACCGGCACAAACGCCTTATCCGCGCGGGTTGAAGCGGAATGCACGGCCTTGGCGATGAGTTCTTTGCCGGTACCGCTTTCGCCGCTGATGAGAATCGTGGATCGCGACGGCGCCACCTGGGCCACCAGGTCCAGGAGTGTCAGCATTTTCTCGCCCTTGCCAATGATATTTGGAAAATTAAAGCGCTGCTTCAGCGCGCGCTTGAGCTGGACGTTTTCCTCGCGGAGGCGCCGCGACTCGACGGCTTGCGCGACCTGCGCCAGCAGTTCATCGTTGGACCACGGCTTGGTGATGTAGTCCATCGCGCCGCTCTTGAACGCGGTACGCGCCATTTCGATGGAACCGTAGGCGGTGATTAATACCACGGGGATGTGCGGATCTCGCCGCTTGATTTCTTTTAGCAGATCGAGCCCGTTGCGGTCCGGCAGGCTTACATCGAGAAGCAGCAGATCGAAGGGATGCTCTTCCAGTTTGGCCAGCCCGGATTCGCCGGTTTCCGCACTGGTAACACCGTATCCCTCGCTGGTGAGCAGCAGCTCCAGGCCTTCGCGGATTTCGGACTCATCATCCACCACCAGAATCGAACCTTTAGACATGAACCGGCTTCCTGACTGCGGGGAACTCAACGTGGAAAGAAGTGCCCCGGCCGGGTGTCGAGCGGACGTCGATCTTCCCGGCGTGTTCCTTGATGATCCCATAGCTCACGGAAAGCCCGAGGCCGGTGCCGCGGCCGATTGATTTTGTGGTGAAGAAGGGATCGAAAATGCGGTGGATATGTTCGCGCGGAATTCCCGCTCCGGTGTCCGCGACTTCAATCTCCACGCTGCCATTACGCGCGGCCGTGCGTACTTCCAGGATGCCGCCGCCGGGCATGGCGTCACGCGCATTCAGGAAGAAATTCAGGAACACCTGCTGCAGCTTGTTCGCCGAGCCGCGTACCGCGGGCAAGCCGGCGCCCAGTTGCTTCACGATCTGAATCTGCGAAGTTTTCAGCGGGTGCGCCACCAGCGACAAGGTCTCCTCCACCACGCGGTTGACATCCACATCGGCAAGCTCGCCCGCGCCCGTGCGCGAAAAATTGAGCAGGTTATTGACGATTTCGCTGGCGCGGAAGGTCTGCTTCACGATCTTCTCGATGATCGCGTGCCGCGGATCATTCTCTGGCATCTGCTTGGCCAGCATCTGGATGTAGTTGGAGATCACCGCCAGAGGAGTGTTGACCTCATGCGCCACGCCGGCGGCCAGCAACCCGAGCGATGTCAATTTTTCCGTCTGCGACATCTGCTCTTCCATGCGCTCGCGCTGCGTCACATCATCAAACAACAGCAGGCGTCCGATGCGTTCCCCGGACTTGCTGACCAGGGGAGCGATGGAAACGTTCAAGGTCAGCAAGAGCCCCTGATGCTGGAGTCTCTGCTTGTAGATTCCCGTAATCTGATCCTGATCGCCGCGCGCGGCGATTTCCGCGGCCAATTCACCCGGCAGCAGCGAGGCGAGTTGCCGTCCGACGGCGTCCTGCCGCGAAACGCCGAAGAGCTGTTCCATTCGCGTGTTCCAGGATTCCACCAGGCCACCGAGGTCCACGGCGAGCACACCGACATTGAGGGATTCCACAATGTTTTCGCTGAAGTCTTTTAGGCGCGCGATTTCGAAAGCTTTCTGTTCCAGGGAGGTATAGAGCTGCGCATTATCGAGCGCGATGGCCACGTAACCTGCAATGGTCTGCACTAGCTCCACGTCATCGCTGGAGAGAAAATCACCGTCGACGGTCTTACCTAGACCCAGCACCGCCACGGTGTGTTCCCGGATGCGGCAGGGCACAAAATAGTTCAGATCCAACTGCTCGAGCGTCTTGCGCACGGAATCGCCGACTTCTCGCGCCACACGGGGCGACTCGAAGAAGAGCGCCCCGCTCGAGAACTCGGGCCGGGCCGGCTCGAGGAAACCAAGATCCAGCGGCTCGGAAAGGCGCACGCCCATGGAACGAGCAAGACGCATAGTTCCCGGACGCAACGGGTCTTCCACAAAAATTGCCAGGCGATCCACAAGGAGAGTTTGCGAAACGCGGTCCATTACCGAGCCCAGCATGGGCTCAATGCGTACCTCGTTGCTCAGGGTGCGTCCAAATTCAATCAGCGTGCGGCGATAATCCAGGCGGTCGCGGTAGAAAAAGCGGTCCAGGCGCGCCTGAATCCATTCGCGGAAAGGCTGAAAAAGGAAGGCCGCGACGATGATGGCGATCATGCCGCCGACCGGGCCGCTGGTCTGCGCGTGGAAAATCTCCGCGATCACCGCGACCAGCGCAAAATAGACCGCCGCGACGCCCGCGGTCGCCGCGGTATACGCCAAGCCGCGCTTGAAGATGATGTCCACATCCATCAGGCGGTAACGAATGATGGCGTAACCGAAACACAGCGGAATTAGAACCAAACTTAAGGCCGAAAACTGCATCCAGGGACGCGTCGCGGCATCGAAGGCATACGGGAGAATATAGAACAACAGGAAAGGCACGCTGCCAGCCAGCGTCCCACCGGTGAGCCACTTCAACTGCTGGCGCAGTACGCCGGAAGGCGCTCTTCGGAAGCTGGTATAAAAAACGATACCCGCCGCCACGAAACACGCGCTGAGAAACCCCAACTCGAACTGGTCAAGCATGACCCGCGCGCGCAGCGTGGGCACAAAACCCAGCACCGCGCGAGCCACAAAAACATGAACCAGCAGGATCGCCAGCGGCGGCGCGTAAACGGCTGACAGCTTCAGCAGCGAACGGGTTGAGCCTTCGGTGCGCTCGGGAAAAACCAGGGCGAAATGGAACAACAGGGCGGGCGCGAGCAATCGCGCGATGACGCTTGCCCAGTAAACCTCGATATCAAATGCATCCAGCTTTCCACTGTACTGGAACGAATAAAGAATGAACGAGACGAGACAAAAAATGTAGAAGTGCACGGCGCGCGGGGCGTTCCACCGGCGCGCGAAAATAAATAATCCAATGAAAAGATACAGCAACCCAACAACGCGAAGATAATTTTCAATGGCAACCGGCTTTGCGGGAGGCGCGGTCACCAGCCGGGTTTCGAACTCTTCGCCGTTGCGCGAGAGCTTGTAACGGACCTGCGTCCAGAGCCCAGCGCGGTACAGCCGCCCCGCCACGTGCGCCGCGATCTGCACGGGTATGCCGTTCATGGCCAGCAATTGGTCGCCGGCTTGGATGCCCGCACCAGCGGCTGGCGAATTTGGCGCTACTTTCCAGGCCTGAATCCCGTGATCCGAATCCGACCAGGCGACGCCGTCTTCCACCTGTTCGTATTGCGTGCGCTGGACGAAGTTGAACCAGGCATATATCACCGCAGCCACGGTGGCCAGGGCCAGCACCACCGCTCCGAGGCTTACTCGGAGGTTTTCCTTCATGACTCCAGCAGACTGCGACACACTTCACCTCAAGGGACCAGGTGCAAATTAACTTCCATTCTTTGGTAGATTCTCATGTTCATAACCCTATGTTTTCTAATCATTTGCAGGCATGAGGGGAGGTTCATGCCACAAGAATCCATTTTATGGAAGGTGCCTACAACTTTCAAGAGTAGGATCCTGTCCTAAAATTGCAGGCTTAGTCCACCTCGAAAACTGCGGAAAGCGGGAACAATGACCGCCTGGCCATCTCGCGTGTTGAGCGGCACATAACCTTGCGCGAATAGGTTGTCGCACTCGGCGTTGGCCTCCCAGCGCCCGAGTACAAAGCGGGGAAGCGGTTGGCGGATGCCCACATGCAAATACGGGTTCATCTGGTAAAGCGCTTCTCCGTAGCCGTCCACACGGGAGACTGTGGTTCCGTTCACCCATTTGTAGCCGGCGCTGACTCTGGTGCCGGCTCGCGGAACTCTCGCCAAGACGTTGGCGCCGAGGGAATGGCGCGGAGCAGTTCTCAGCGAATCTCGCAGAATTCCATCCGAAAAGTTTTGCGGAGCCAGGGCGCCCGCGAAGGCATATATGGTGGTTACTTCGATGTCCGAGCCGATTTTTTCGCGAAGGGCAATACGCGTTCCCCAACTGCTCGAGGATCCGCCATCATAGGCGAAGCCCTTCGAATAGAAATCCTGGAAATAATCCGCGGAAGGCAGATCATTGCCGCGGCCAAAAAGAGCGACGTTGCTGTGATCGTCATGAAAAGCGGCGATCTGCAGCTTGTTTCGCGGGCCCATCCTACGTTCCACCGCGAGTTCTTCGTGCCAGCCATGTTCCAGAACCGGCCGCCCATCGCGCCAGAGCAGAGCAGGAAATGCATCGAATTGATTCAAGGCTGCGGCCAGCGCGTCATTGTGGTCGTCCTGGCCTGCTTCGAGCGAAGCCACGCCGCTCGGCTGTGAAGCAAAAACAAGAGCGGCGCGCCAATCTCCGGAAATTCTTGTATCCAATTCCATGCGCGGACGCAGCGAAGAAGCCGCAGCCCCGACGTCAACCAGAACATACTCTCCGCCAAAACGCAGGATCGCGCGATCGCCCAACGCCAGCATCCCGCCTTGATCCAATCGCACACCGCGGAAAGATGGTCCTTCGGTTCCGAGCTTCGCTTCGCGCAGAACAATGGTCGTTTGCGGGCCGCCGGCAAGCGACCCACCTGGCAACCAGATGGCGGCAATGCCGCCCGCGGGGGATTCATCGCCATAGCTCATCTGCCCGGCAAACAGCATGCGGCCGCTTCCACCGAGCTTCTGATCATAGGCAAACGACGTACCGGGAGCCGCGACGGCGTTCGAGACCCCACCCATGCGGCGCGCCCCTTGGGTGATTTCCAGTCGCGCGCGGGGTCTTGGCCGATTGCTTTCCAAACGCACCGCGGAAACGACGACGCTTGGTTCATCCGCCCACTGCAGAATCGGCCTCATGGAGGAGGCCGACCTCAGTACCCATTTCCAGTCCTCCGCTTCGGCGCCGCTGCTCGCGGGTTGACGCCGCAGTTGCTCCAGCGACGCAAACATGGATTCCAGTTGAATGCGCACCATGGTGGTCAGATTCGCGGTGATGCGAACATGTTTTTCGAGGGAAGGGAGATAACCAGCGAGGGTAACGCGAACGGTATACAAGCCCGGGAGCAGCTTTTGGCCCGTGAAAATGCCACGTGTGTTGGTAAGAAAACCCTGCGCGGCAAGAATTCCCGGTGTTTCCGAAACTAGCTCGACACTGGCGCCCAGCTGCGGAGTGCCGCTGGTGTCTCGTACCACCCCGGAGAGGCTTCCCAGGGCAAGCTTCGCTTGCGCCGCCGCCGGGTCCACCCCGAAGGACAAACCTACTGCCGTCATGATCAGGACCCCCAGGATTCGGAGCTGTCCTTGTTTCACGTCGTTTTACCTCCCCGGTACAGTGTTGGCCGCGGTCTTGGTCTCCGGCGGATTCTTGACCGAGAACTCCCCGGTTCGGGTAATTGTCTGCTTTGAAAATGCATCCGTGGCCACAACTTCGACCGAGTACTTACCCGGCGTCAAGGTAGCCAGGGGCAGAAGCCGCTCGATGGTGATTTGATCCCCGGTCTGCTTCATCTGTTCGGAATTTTCCCTAAACTGCATGACCTGCTGATCGCCCTTTTTCACCGTATAAACGAACGTCGCATTGGATTTATGAGTTTTATCGTCGGGTTTCAGATTGTAGACCTGCATGTAAATGCCGAGCTTATCCGCGGTCGTGAAATCGCCTTCCAGCCGGGGACGAACTTTTGTGGAGCCCAGCACGAACTGTCCCGTGCCAATCTGCTTCGCCGGAACGTGTTCTATCTGGTCCGCCAAAATCAGCGAGCTGGCATCCAGCTTTTCATCCTCATACCGGGGAACCGCAAGGCGTGAATTCACCACGCCGACGTTTCCGCTTTGCACGTCCTTGATCACCAGGTCCAGCCGGTACAGGCCGGGGCGCAACGGAACGGCCTTCTGATAGACCGAAGAAAGCTTCATCGACTGCTGGAAAAGGGTGTCCGGAAAATCGCGGCTGACGGAATCCTCAAAGGTCTGCACCACGCGTCCGGTCAGCGTGCTCACCCTGCCGAAAATATTAAGCGAGCCAGAGTGGATGCCTTCTTTCGCCTGGAAGGAAAGCTGGTTGTTGGGTATCTGCACGGTCACCGGCACCAGTACGGTATCGCTGGTCACCTTCAAAAAATCTGTACGCCAGCTGAAGTGCAACTGATCGCGCACAATGCGCGAAGTCACCAAGGCCTGGAGATCCTTGAACTTGACCTCCGGAGGCCGCTGGACTTTGGAATAGAGCTCGAGTCGTGAGAATTCATTCATGCTCGCGGACTGGCCCCCCAGGGTCTTCGGCATGAACGTTCCGTCGGAACGCGTGAAGCGGTCCGTCTTTGACGCCATGCCCATGGACTCCAGCATACTCAGACCGGCTCCGGGCACGTGCAGGAGCGCGTCTTTTTCGGACGGGTCCATCGTCATGTGATACTCGCCCGTACCGCTGGGGTCAACGAATTCCAATATCACGTTTTCCTGAATTCCTTCCAGGTACCGATAACGCCAGGTTTCCCAGGGATACGTCGAGGTCGAGCCACCGCCCTCTTCCATCGGCCGGTCATACGTTCCGCCCGTGGGATGCGATTCAATTTCGTCTGGCTTGCCCCAGATGATGTAGATCCTTCCACGGTCCGTCTTCCAGCCGGGAATGCCCGAAGCAAAATGTTCGTTGGCGTAGGCGATGCGGCGATAATGCTCTTCCTTGAATTCGTTGTCCGGCAGATCGGGATTTTCGCTGCGCCGCAGCCAGAACTGCTCGATAAACTGCTCGCGTTCTTCGTTGGTATCCAATTGCAGAAATGCGGTGCGCTCTTCCGGGGAAATGATGTAGATCACGTCCTCGCTAAGCCAGGACTTGTACGGAGAATCGAGTTCCTTGAGAGTTTTCCTAAGTTTCTTCTTCTGGTCTTTGTCCTGCTTCTGGGCGGTGGGAGCCCCGCTGGGATCCTGCGGTTGCTGTGCCAGAACGGACGGAAGGAATAAACTCAAGACAAAAACGGACGCATAGAAATGGCGTGTTACCCACGACATGAAGACACCTCTAGGAAGTAGCGATTCTACAGCGGGACAAGCCTGCCGTCAATCGTGGAATCCCCTTCATTCTGTGAGACTTGTCCCCTGAAACGCTTAGAGGTTTTTCTTCCAACTCAGGTTGCCTGCCCTTTTTTGACCTGTACCTTCGTTCCGCTCAGCGTAGCTGAGCACTCCGGGCGGAAGAAAATTGCTTATTTCTACGGGGAACAGTTTCGAGGAAGAATCGACTGTGTTTAGTGCACGCGCAGGTTGTGGTTGTCGGAGCCGATCAGGTTGTCAAAAATCGCCAGGACGTGGCGGCGGTATTCGACCATCCGGCCGAAGATATCCCGCAGCTGCGGTTCGCGCTCGGCTTCCCGGTGCCACTTCAAGAGCACCGCCTGTGGCACTTCGATGTCCCGACGAAGTTCTTCCGCGGAATGCCCACGCAGGAAAAGCCCGTAAAAGAAGGCTGCTTCTCTCTGCGGAAAGTCGCAGTCGTTGAAGACTTCCGCGGGAACGAATTGTGGCGTCGTAGCCATGTTGATCGCTTCGCGATCACGCTTCCAATTGACCGCTTCGCGGTCATGCCTACACTTGACCGCTTCGCGGTCACCCATCCGAAAGAAAGTGCAGTTTACCCAAAAAAGCTGCCGCGTCAAGTAGAACCCGCGTTTTTATGTAGCGTCTCAGGCAACGCCCCCCGTCGGCCGGCCAGAAGGCATGCAACACGCGTGGTGCTTGACCGCTTCCAAACGCCGTAGGATGCTTTAAGCTATGGCGGGGTTACACCAATGCAATGCACAAATTTCTGGCAGGCCGCATACTTGGGAAATTTCTGCGTTTTGGAGTTCTCCGTGGTCACCAAGAACGTTGACCGCTCTGCGGTCACCAAAAACAATGTCAAGCTGGCGGAGGCGGGAACATGGGCGTTAGAAAAAAGTTAATCGGCTGCTTCATCCTGTTTTGCTTGGCACTGGCGCTTGTCCTCGTGCCGCCGCGCGCCGCTTCACGCTCTCCGCAAGCCATGCTAGGGATGCAACACGATGGCCTGGACGAAACCGTGCCCGCGTATCACACACAGGTTCCCCAGGGCGCGCTTCCGGCAACCATGAGCCCTGCGCTATTCCCCGACCTGCTGGTCGCCAACTCTTATTCCATCGCCGGCCGCATCAAGAAAACTCTCTACCAAATGCCCTGCTACTGTCACTGCGACCGCAGCCAGGGCCACGGCAGTTTGCTCGACTGCTTCGCCAACCGTCACGGGGCAGGCTGCAATATCTGCATCCTTGAAGATCTCTACGCCTACGAACAATCCCGCAAGGGCAAGACCTCCGCGCAAATTCGCGCAGGAATTATCCGCGGCGATTGGCAACATGTGGACGTCGCGAAATATCAGTCCGCGCTGCTGCCCTCAGCCAAGCAGTAGCTAGCTCATAAATGGTTTTTTAGGAGGGCACGGCGGAACTTGTCCCGACCCGGTCGGGAGCCGTGCCGAAGACTCGTGATAATTCAAGGGCTCTAGCCCTTGAGGAAGTGACTTTGACTTTGCACCACGGATTCGCGGGGTTGTCGGCTGTTCAGCTTGCGGGGAGAAATTAGGTCGCGGCGCCTATCTTCCCAATTTTCGCAGCGCTTCATTCCATTCCAGCAAGTTGGCCTGGCAGCGGTAGAAACCTGGACGCCATTCCGCGCTGGCCTCTTCGGCGCCAATTTTCAGGACCGCGAAGTCACTGGCTCCGCCCGGACCATCCGAAACGCTTGGAAATTGGCTGCCCACATAAGTGACAGAAGCGGGATTCACCAAACCCGTGCACTCTTCGCGCGAAAGCACGGCGCGCAGCATGCCCTGATTTCTCGTATGCGGCTGGTAAAAATAGAGGTTTGACATAGACTTCCATGGTTCGCTGCGGAAAAGGAGACCACAATAGTACCCCGTCAATTTGTACCTATCAGTTACGCGGAAGACCAACTTGCGCCGGCCACCTTTTTCGAAAAACCTTCGCTAGGACCGGGACACCTGCCCTCGGGGGTATACAATGCGTACAAGTCCGCCAGGCCATCTGCAGATTGCGGCAAAAGAGAGGTGCCTCATGACGCACAAGACATTTTCCTTGGTCGCCAGTTTGATTTTCTCGCTCATCGCACTCGGCCATTTGTCCCGGCTTGTTTTCAGGTGGTCGGTGTCGCTTGCAGGGTGGAGTGCTCCGTTTTGGGTAAGCTGGGCAGCCCTGCTCATCTCCGCTTATTTGGCGTATCAGGGCTTCCGTCTAGGCAAGAAGTCTGCCTGAAACTTGGCGGGTTACCGCGTGAATTCGGGAGGCATGTGCATGTCCTGGTTTCTACTGCTACTTTCTTTCCCTCCAGGTAAGCCACATCTCAGCTTTCCATGGGATGTCAGCATGTTGAGAATGCCAAGAATGTCGAGGACCACCGCCCATGCCTGACGGAATCCCTTCGTCCGAAGTCCACGGGCTGCGGAAGGACTTGGGGCTGCTCGACGCCACCATGATTGTCGCGGGCTCCATGATCGGCTCCGGCATCTTCATCGTTTCCGCCGACATCGCCCGGCAAGTCGGCAGCCCTGGATTACTTCTGGCCGTCTGGCTGGTGAGCGGTTTCATGACCACCATTGCCGCGCTTTGCTACGGAGAACTTGCCGCGGCCATGCCTAAAGCGGGCGGCGAATACGTTTTCTTGCGCGAGTCGCTCGGACCCATGTGGGGCTTTCTGTATGGCTGGACCATGCTGCTGGTGATCCAAGCGGCCACCATTGCCGCCGTGGCCATCGCCTTTGCAAATTTCACCGGCGTGCTGTTGCCGTGGTTCTCGTCCTCCGCGTGGATCTGGAAGCTGGGAACCTTGGGCCCGTACTCGATGTGGTTCGGCGTGCTGGGTCCCTACAACGTGGGCTTGAACACCCAGAACCTGCTGGCTATTTTCTCCCTGATTTTTCTTACCTGGATGAACACGCGCGGCTTGCGCATCGGCGCGATGGTACAGAATATTTTTACGATTCCGAAAATCGCCGCCTTGGCGGGATTGACGCTGCTGGGTTTTCTGTTTGCCACCGAAGCCGCGCGCCACGCCAACTTCACTGATTTTTGGCGGAACGCCAGCCTCTTCGCCGTGCACCCCTACCCGCTCGGCCAGCAAACCGTGTGGGTCCATACCCTGTCACTCATTGGCGTGGCCATGGTCGGCGCTCTGTTTTCATCCAGCGCCTGGCCCAACGTCACGTTTACCGCCGCTGAAGTAAGAAATCCCAGCCGTAACCTGCCGCTGGCCCTGGCTCTGGGTACCGGGATGGTCACCCTGCTTTACGTTCTGGCGAATCTCGCTTACCTGAACGTGCTGCCTTTGGTGGGATCATCTGGCGGCCAGTCGGTCCTGGAGCGCGGCATCCAGTTTGCCGCCGCGGATCGCGTGGCCACAGCCGTCGCCGAAGTAATTTTTGGATCGGGAGGCGCGGTTCTTATCGCCGTTGCCGTCATGATCTCGACATTTGGCGCCAACAACGCTCTCATTCTGACCGGAGCGCGTATCTACTACGCGATGGCCAGGGACGGCATGTTCTTCAAAAGCGTCGGCACCGTGAACCAGCACAGCACTCCGGGAGTGGCTCTGTGGGTTCAGTGTGTCTGGGCCAGCGTTCTGTGCCTCTCCGGCACTTACCGCCAATTACTCGACTTCGTGGTTTTCGCTGTCGTGATGTTTTACATTCTCACGATTTTTGGTCTCTTTGTGCTGCGCTTCCGCCGGCCGGAGATGCCACGCCCGTATCGGGTCCTGGGCTACCCGGTGCTTCCCGGGCTGTATCTTTTGTTCGGAGTGTTTCTGGAAATTCAGTTGTTGCATTACAAGCCGCAGTACACCTGGCCGGGATTGTTTATCGTTTTGTTGGGCGTTCCGGTTTATTGGTTCTGGCGAAAGCTAAACCGCGGCGGGGAAACACTTCCAAGCGTCCCATGATCAACTCGAAAGAGAGCGGAGTGCAATTCCGGCCTGCCGCAGCGTTTTCGTCACCGCCGCGGCAATCTCCCAGGCGCCCGGGGTATCGCTGTGGATGCAGATAGTCTGCGCGTTCACGGCAACTTCGGTGCTGTCGCTGGCTGTCACCGTGCCTCGTTCGGCGATGCGCAACGCCTGCTGGCCGGCTTCCGCGGGATCGTGGATAAGCGCGTTCGCAAACTTGCGCGAGCGTAAAGTTCCATCCGATTCGTAGCGCCGGTCGGCAAACGCTTCAGCGGCGACGGAAAACCCGGCTTCTTGAAAAACATCCAGCATCGGCGACCCGGCCAGGCCCACGAGCACGACGTCGCGGCCCCATCGCGCAACCCCCTTGGCGATGGCCTCCGCAAGCGCGCGATCGCGCACCGCCTGATTGTAGAGCGCGCCGTGCGGCTTAACATGCACCAGCCGGGCGCCGCAGCGGGCGGCAACCTCGGCGAGCGCCCGCACCTGCTGGAATACGGAATCGGCGATGGTTTCCATCGGCAAGTTCAGCTCAAGCCGGCCGAAATTGCCGCGATCGGGATATCCGGGATGCGCGCCTACCGCCAGCTTCCATCGCAGCGCTTGCTCGATGGTGGTGGTCATGGTTCCTTCATCGCCCGCATAGCCCCCGCATGCGATATTGACCGAAGTGAAAAAAGGCATCAGCGATTCCTGCGTGCCGTCCACAATCGCTTCCGGCATCTCGCCCATATCGCAATTCAGATCGATGGAATTCATTCCAGAATCAGCTCCTCCGATGCCAGTAGTTTTTCCTGTTCGATGAGCAAGGAACGTGCCTCCTCCAGCTCGACTCTTTCAAATCGTAGCTCATCGCGAGGACGAAGCTGTCCCACACAGAATAAATCGGCTGAAATCACATTGGCGATCTTCGGATAACCACCCGTGGTCTGCTGCTCCACAAAAAGAATAATGGGCTGGCCCGCATCCGGAACCTGAATAGCGCCCAGCGCCACGCCCTCGGTAATCATCTGGCCGCGGGCACGCGCCGGAAGGGGCGGGCCTTGCAATCGAAGACCCATGCGATTCGATTCTTCCGCAACGCGATATGCGCTTGCATAGAATATCTGCTGCGAGGACTCCGGAAACCAATCGCTCTGCGGGCCGGTGGTGACGCGCAAGACTTTGCGCGGCGACAAGCGTTGCAATGCATGCGGCGCCACCGTTTTTTTCTTGAACGACGCTTTCACTGATCCGCAGTGCAACACGTCGCCTCCCTGCAAGGCGCGGCCATCGAATCCCCCGAGCCCGCTCAAGATGTGGGTTGACGCGCTCCCTAGAAAAGGCTTCACGGCGATTCCGCCTTGAACGCACAAGTAACAGCGCGCTCCCGAACGCGTGGGTCCCACGCGGAGCGTTTGACCGGGCCGCGCTTTCAGCGAGGTCCACAGCTCCACAGGCGCACCGTCCAGAGTCGCGCCGAAATCAGAGCCTGTCAGGGC
>JBGOTL010000017.1:0-42511 GCA_041476465.1 Candidatus Acidiferrum sp.
GCCGGTGATCCGGAGGGCTGTGCGGCGATCTTGCAAGAGGCGGCCGATGGCGACGCTGATGAGAAAACTTGCATAAACAACCGGAATCAACTTATGCAGACCAGTGAAGGCATCACCGGCGAAAAGCGCCAGCAACGGAAAGAGGAATGCCAGGCGGCGATCACTTACCATGGCGCCGGAAAAGAGAGCGATGGCGCCGATGGGCGCCAAATTCCAGGGATGCGGCGCGATGCGCAGCGCTGCGGCGAGCAAGATAACGCCGAGAACGACGATGGTGCGCAGGACTAGCGTTTCTTTGTTTGAGATTTCGAGCTTCATTTTGTTTCTCCTTTTGGTTCGGGCAAGAGATCGCAAAATACGAATGAATCGCGGGTGACCACTTCGCCTGTTCGAACGCGAACAGGCGTTTGAAAGATAGGTCCGTCGAATACGAAGGTGTGGAATTCTCCATTTTCGCCACAAGGGTCAGCGTGGGGCGGAAGATCGCGGAAAAAAGATTCGTCGAGCTCGCGTCCGGCAAAGCTGGGGTCCAATACTTTACTGTCGACGCAAACGGCGATGGAACGAAAGCGTTCCTCGTGGAACATCCAGATGAGTTCACGCGTGTCGCGTTTCCAAAGGGGGAAGAGGGCGGTCATACCGATGCGGGAGAGATTTTTCTCGCGATAGGCGCGGAGGTCTTCGAGGAAGATATCGCCGAAAGCTACTTTGCGAACGCCTTGCTCATAGTGAACAAGCAAAGCTTCCTCCATGCGCTGCTCGTAAATGAGATTGACGCACTGGGGCGCAATGCGGACTTCGTGAAGCGGCAAACCGATGGAATCCGCTTGTCGCTTCAGAAGTTCACGCCGTACGCCGTGCATGCTGATGCGCTCGAACCCTTCGGTGACGGTGGTGAGCAGCCCCGTCACACGAAACTCCTTCTGCTGGAGCAGGGTGTGCAGCGCCATGGCGCTGTCCTTGCCGCCGCTCCAGCAGAAAAGAATGGGTTCCGGGCCGCTCATCGCCGTTCAGTTCTTGCCGCTGAAGTGATAGCGCATGCCAATCCGGAAATCACGCCCGAGCGCGGGATAGCCGAGCGCGTCTTGATAGTGTTTATCAAACAAATTGGCCGCGCGTCCGTAAACAGAAAGACCAGTAAACAGGTCGTAGCTGGTGGTTAGATCGAACCGCGCATAGCCTGGATTGGGAATCAGCAACCCAAGCCCCTGGAAATCGCTATCCGCGCGCGCGCCGCTGAAATAGCCGGAGAGATTCCAGTTCATCCTGCGGAAGGCGGCGTTCAAAGTGAGGCTGCCGGAATGCAACGGTCGGCGTAACAGCGGGTTGCCTGGCTGGTTCACCACGAAGAATACGTTGGGCGCCTTCAATACCCGCGTATCGTCGTAGCTGTAATTCCCAGCCATGGTCAGCCACCGGAGGGGTTTTGCTTCCATCGAAAAATTCATTCCATGCGCACGCGCCAGGTCGGTATTGAAGTACGTTCCGGTTCCAAAGGTGCAAGAAAGAGTTGCCGCACCAAAAGCAAAGCTGATCATGTCTTCGAAGCGATTGTTAAAATAGCCCGCAGCCAAACGGACGCGCTGCGATGCCAGCACTTGCTCGACACCTGCATAGACCGTTCTGCTGCGCTCCGGATTCAACTTTGGATTGCCGGGAAAGCATGGGTCGGAGCCAAAAGACTGGTCCAGCCCAGGCTCCTTGATGCCTTTGCCATAAGATGCGCGCAGCCGGGTGTCTCCCCAAAATCCATGGCCGTAACGCACGACTACCGCAGCTCCCACGCGCGGTACCACGCGAGTGCCAAAGTTATCGTTGGCTTCAACCCGCAACCCGGCGTTGAGGGTCAAACGCGAGAAGGGTTGCCATCGTCCATCTAGAAAGCCAGCCTGGTTATTTCGCCGTGCGTGTTCTCCAGACAGCGCGCTCGGAGCACCGTTCTCGACTTCATATTGGTATCCCGTACTTACGCTTCCGGTACGGAAGAGATAGGTGGACTGTTCCCGCAGACCAGCAGTGTTAAACAGGTCGATGAAGGGTACAGGTGAAAACGAAGGAATGGTATTCGCGTCCCTGGTTCGCGACTCTGTTCCGCTTAGGTGGTGGACCCAGCGCGCGCCAGTGTGGAAGTTCCAACTAAGACTGGCCGAGAGAAGATGAAGGGAGTCCGACTGGTGCGTGTTAGCGGGTGGCAGCAGCGTGGATATGGGAATTTCTGCGTCACTCGATTGATTTCGCAGAACAAGGCGTACTTGATTTGCCTCGGAAACCCGCCATCCGAAGGCTCCGGAGAGGGTTCGATTCAGAAATGCGTCGTTGATGCCCTGCCCATCGGAGTGCAGGTAAGCAGCCCCGGCTGAGTAGTCGAACCGTCCCAAGAGGCCGTTCACGTCCGCGCCACCGCGTGCGGAAGCGAAGCTGCCGCCTTCCGCAAACAGATTAACCGCGGGAACCCGGGTTGTGCCCCGCCTGGTGAAAACCTGGATGACTCCGGAAACCGCATCCGAACCGTACAGAGCGCTCTCCGCGCCATGTACGATCTCCACCTTCTCGACATTGTCCAATGTGAAGTTTGAGGAATTCAGAAAGCCACCGGGCTCGTTCACGGGTGTGCCATCAATCAAGACTTTTGTAAAAGCGGAATTGCCACCGTCGATAAAGATGGTCGCTAACCCTCCCATGGCGCCGGTGCGCGCGAGGCTAATTCCCGACTGGAGCGCGAGCACGTCGGGCAAGGAAACGGATTGACGCTGCTCGATCTCCTTCCGTGAAATTACCGTGACGGGGTAGGGAGAAGTTTCAGAAGCGACGGGTTCCGCTTGAGCAGTAACGACGACACTGTCCGAAAGGCGTTCGAGATCAAGCTGCAGATCGAGTTTTCGCTCTTGACTGGCAGAGAAATCGAGAATGAAATCGCGAGGCACAAAGGGCGCTCGCGAGAACTGGACATGATAGCGGCCAGCGGGAAGCGTCAAGGCGTATGTGCCGTCCGTAGACGAAGTTGCCGCCCAAACATGGCCATCGGAAACACCTTGCAACTGGGCGGTTACGCGCACTCCACCAACACCCGCACCGCTGGAATCGAGCAACGTACCTGTCAAATGAGCATCGGGAATATCGTTCTGAGCGAACAAAGAAACGCGGATACCAAAAAAGAACAGCAAAGACAAAAAGAGAATTCGAATAGATGTCGTTTTCATTTTATCCTCCGCTCCCTCTCGCGCGGGAGTTGAAGGTTGTCCTGCGATCAAAGTCCATCGCACGGCTGCGAACTTCGCCGGTCTCCTGGCTTGGCGGTAGCTCCGGTCCTTTCGAATCAGGACCGTTGCGGGGCCTTCCCGCAGCGTCGCTCAGCGATGGAGCGATTAGCCGCAGTGGCCTGCGCATTCACTTAATCCGCCTTACAGTCGCGCGGCGGCGACGGCTTCTTTCAAGATGACCGCGTTGCGGCCATCTCACCGTCTTCCCGAGCACGAAGTTCGCGGTGATTGTGGCGGGGCGTTGCCGCCCGCTAGGGATTACATGGGGCTGCGAACAGAAATCGCAGCGTTGCGGTACATCTATAAAGTCTCCTGGGTTCCAGGCAGCACGCTCACGCGAGGGCGGCCGGAAACGGCGATCTCCACGCTGAGCGGCGCCTGAAAAACCTGTTCAAGCAATTCGCGCTGGTAGACGCTCGCGGGTGGGCCAACGCGGAGGCACTTCCCGCGCTGCATCAGCACGACCTGGTCCGCGTATTCTCCCGCGAGATTCAGCTCATGGGTCACAACCACGACGGTGTAGCGGTCCCGCGCCGCAAGCCGCCGCAGCGAATCCAGCAGGTCCACTTGCGCGCCGATATCGAGGTGCAGTGTCGGCTCATCGAGGAGCAGCAGCAGCGGTTGTTGCGCCAACGCGCGCGCCAGAATGACACGCTGCTTCTCACCACCGGAAATCTGATCCATCCAGCGGTCGCTCAGGTGTTCAGCCCCCACTTGCGCCAGGGCATTGCGCGCGATGGAAATATCGTCTTCGGTTTCAAATCGCAGAGAACGGCTGTAGGGATGGCGCCCCTGCAAAACGAACTCCCAGGCGCGAGAAGGAAACAGCAGTGGACTCTCTTGCTGCACCACGGCGATGCGTTGTGCGCGTGTCTTTGGCGGCAACGAATGGGTCACAAATCCATTGAGCAAAATACGGCCAGAGAGCGGCTCGAGTGCGCCAGAAATCAGTTTCAAAACGGTGGACTTGCCGCTGGCGTTGGGTCCAAGAATCGCGACAATCTCTCCGGGGCGCGCCTGAAAGCTGGTGGCCTCGAGTGTAAACAAAGGCGCTTGCGCAGGGTTTGCCGAATAAGCGTAACTGGCCTGCTCCACGCTCAAGCGGATTTCCCCGTTCGTACGCGGCGCCGCATCTCCCAGAGTACGCGGCGCCGCCTGAGCCACCGTGCCCGCAGGTAAGCTCATGCGAGCCTCCGGCGGAGTAGATAGATGAAGAGCGGCGCGCCGGCCATCGCCGTCATCGCGCCGACGGGAAGCTCCGCGGGCGCGACCACGGTGCGCGCAAGCGTGTCCGCAAGGACGACCGCAATCGCTCCGCCCAACGCCGCTGTGGGCAACAAGATGCGATGGTCCGAGCCAAAGATGAGACGCATCACGTGCGGCACCAGCAGCCCAACATAACCAATCGAACCGCTTACCGACACCGCCAGCCCGGTCAGGATCGATGCGGCGATATACACGACGATGCGCACTCGCCGGACATCCACACCCAAATGCATGGCTTCCTTTTCACCGTTCAGGAGCAAATTCAAGTCCGAAGCAGTTGAATAAATAGCCCCGGCCGCAAGGAAAAAACCAAATCCCAGGAAATAGTGGAGTGCCTTCGGCGGCGAATTGGACAGATCGCCCATCAGCCAGTACATGGTGCCGCGTAGATTGCTGCCTGCCAGCGTAGTCATCAGGAACGAAATGATGGCGCCAAGAAACGATGCGGTAATAATGCCGGCAAGGAGAAGCGTGCTGCTGTCGATATTTCCTTCGCGGCACCCAAGAAAGTAGACAGCGGCAATCGTTGCAGCGGCACCCAGAAACGCTCCTACGGGGGTAAACAACACGGCCAGCTCCGGTGCAAGGGTGAGGTGGGGCTCCACGATGAGCGCGAGAATGGCTCCAATCGCCGCGCCGCTGGAAACGCCCAGGACGTAAGGATCTGCCAGCGGATTGCGAAGCAAGGCCTGGAAACTGGTGCCCGCGACGGAAAGCGATGCGCCAACAACGATCCCGAGGAGGATGCGCGGCAATCGAATACCAATCACGATCATGCCGTAATCACTAGAGATTCCGCTGCTTCGTCCTAACATCACCTGGATCAAGTCGCGTCCCAATCCATACAACGAAACCGGAACCGCGCCGAGTTTCAGGGCGATCACAACAACGCCAAACAAGATAACAGCTAAAATCCCGCAGCGCAGAAGCAGACGCTCAAGAGTTAGAGGGCGCATGAGCACTCCTCTCGACCTGAGAGTTCAGTATCTACGGAATGAAAAGCTACAGCTCGATGCCGTGAAGGCGGCGGACTGCTCTTCTCACTTTTCTCTTTTTCCTGTTCGGGTTCCGGCTTTACCAAGAACAATTCCGGATGCAGCTGGCGCGCCAAATCCTCAATGGCGGAAACGATGCGCGGCGCGGGGCGGTTTACGGCATCGCTGATGACCGCGAAATGCCGATTACGAACGGCATCCAGAAGGCGCCATCCCGGGCGGTTGGCAAGCACATCGAAATCGCGGGCGGCTGCTTCCGAGTGTGAAGATGCGAAAACTAGATATTCCGGCTGCAAGCGAACAACCTCTTCCAGATTCATTTGGGGCCAGCTCTGCGTGGAATCCACGATGGAGACAGCGCCGGCGCGGCGCAGGGCATCGGCGATGAACGTATCTTTGCCGATGGAGATGAGCGGCTCCGTCCAAACGATAAACAAGACGCGGCGAGGAGGGAGCGCGCCGATGCGCTGCTGCAAACGGGCGAGGCGATGCTCGATATCTTCTGCGACGGATTTGCCAGCCTCCGGCGCGCCGAGGACGCCGGCAAGCCGCTGCGTCGACGAGACAATTTCATCCACCGTGTGCGGGTCAGTAGCATAGGACGGTATTCCCAAACCATCGAGCGCGCGCACGGTCTCGAAACGATTTAAGCTTTTTGTCATGAGCACCAGATCTGGATGCAACGCGACAATTTCTTCGAGACTTGGATTGATTGCTCCGCCTACTTTAGTTTTTTTCTGGGCATCGGCGGGATAATCGCAGTAATCAGTATCACCCACGAGCCGATCCTGGAGCCCCAGGGCGTAAACCGTTTCCGTGAGGCTGGGCGCCAGGGACACGATGCGTTGCACCGGCTGCGGCACGCGTACCGTACGACCCGCTTCGTCCACGACCTCTTTGTAAGCAGCGACCGCAAGTGAATCAGGCGCTGATGCCTGGGCGCGCACCACCACGGCACACAATAAGAGTGTGAGAGAGGCGGCAAACACCGAGCGTCGCATTCGGACAAACTTCACTGGCTCCACAATTCTCCCTCGACCAAAGCCTTGCCTTGCTGCACTAGAAAGCAAGAATCTCAAGCAACAAAAAAGCCCCACGAGACACCTTGGGGCTGCTGGCCGTGCTCCTTCTCGCGAAGAACACGATTCTCTGCGGCATGGGAGGGTAGCCTGGCTTACGGCTTTTTCAGCCGATTACAGTGGCGGGACCACGGCCGATTCTCACGGCGCTTCCCCACTTCCCCTGCCTGCAAATTGTATTGTGAGTGTAAGCCCGCCTCCCAATAGTGTCAATCAACGGCGGAATCTTCCTTCCGCGCGATCAGCGATTCTTCCAGTCGGGTTTGCGCTTTTCGATCAGCGCGCGCAGCCCTTCCTGAGAATCCTCGAGGTGGTAGAGTTCATGCAAGAAAATATTCATGGACTTCTTCATGCCATCGCGGAGAGACAACCCCATCCCGCCGAGAATGGCTTTTTTTGCCATGGTCAGGACCGGCCCGGAATGCGCGGTAATGCGAGTCGTAAGTTCCTGCACAGCCTGCTCAAGTTTCGCTTCGGGGACGAGACGGTTGATGAGGCCAAGTTCGAGTGCCCGCTCCGCTGTTACCGCTTCTCCGGTCAACACCAGTTCCAGCGCCGTTTTTGGCCCCACGAGAAACGGAAGAATCGTGGACGCCAGCGGGGGAAACACGCCGATAGAGATTTCCGGCTGTGCAAAGCGCGCCTTCGGCGTGGCGATTACCAGGTCGCCAAAGGCCGCGAGTTCCGCGCCACCGCCAATGGCTGGCCCGTTCACAACGCACAGCACCGGCTTACCCACATCCAGCATTCCGGAGAAGGCGGCGTGGAACGCGTCAAGCATTTGGAACACGCGCTGTGCGGTGTATTCGCCGATGTCGATCCCGCCACAAAATACCTTGCATGCCGAATCCAGAACAATCATCTTCACATCATCGCGCCCGCCAATAAAGGTGATGCCGTCGGCCAGTTCGCGCAGCATCGCTTCGTTGAGCAGATTATGTTCGGGACGGTTGAGCGTCATGCGCGCCACCCCGGCGTCCACGCGCAGCTTGATGTACTGGAAATCCTCGGGCTTCCGCCGCTCGGGTTGAGTCATGAAATCGTCTGGATTTGGCGTCTCGACCATGGTCCGCTCTCCCAAAAAACTAAGTCAAAAAGAACCGGTTTTGATGCTAGCACGCCGGACAGCCCTTATTCGGGCTGGCAGACCGCCAGGTGCGCAATTAGTTTGCCGGCGGCCGCTCGTTCGTTTCTCCATTTACGAATGGAATTTTGCAGGTATGCTGATGGCCACAGGATGCAGAACGAAAACGGAGCGTGAGAGATGGTCGAGGGGAAACATGGTCGCTGCTGGTCATTGGCTTTGTTTGCTGTTGTGTGGCGCTCATCGCTGTTCCGCTGACACGGCCACAGACCGTTGGGTGGTATGTGTCACTTGCAAAGCCCGCGTGGATGCCATCGAGCTGGTTGTTCGCGCCGGCATGGACAGTCTATTTCAGCCTTATGGCGGCAATTGAAAAAAACGAGGAGTCTCCTATAGCGGAAGCGGCGCGCTTCGACGGCGTGCTGGACGCGGATGGGTTTCCGGATGAGGCTGCCTGGCGTGCCGCGCCGGTGACGCACTTCAACACGGATTGGCAGGGCAGAAACGCGGACGATGGGCGCGCAACCGAAGTGCGACTTCTTTGGACGCCGGAAAATTTATACCTTCTTTTTCGCGCGAACTATCGCAATGTCACTGTTTTTCCCGATGCCGAACCCAATGGCCATCGCGACCTGCTTTGGGATCGTGACGTCGCCGAAGTTTTCCTTCAGCCGGATTCCTCCGATCCTCTGCGCTACAAGGAATTCGAGGTCAGCCCCAACGGTTTCTGGATTGATCTGGATATCTCCCACGGGGAAAGACAAGATTTGCAGAGCGGCCTGCGGCGCCGCGTGCGCATCGACGCCAAGAAAAATATCTGGGTTGCATGGCTGGAGATCCCCATGAAGAGTCTGACGCCGCACTTCGATTCCAAAACGGTGTGGCGCGTGAACTTTTACCGTGTGGAGGGCGCTGCAGAGCCACGCTTTTATTCTGCGTGGAGGCCGACGCGCACCCCGGAACCAAATTTCCACGTTCCGGCAGCTTTCGGGCGCCTGGTGTTCAAAAACGCTACCGCACGCCGTCCCTAAAAGCAATGCGCGCCACGGCGCATCGCGTTCCAACTTAGTGAGACGGGGCTGGCGTCCCGCCTGCTTTTTTCTTATCCTTCCCAGGTGGCATTCCTTCCAGCATTTCCGCATTCATCCAGACGCAATACTGTCAGACCGCAACTTCTAATCCTCGCGCTGAGCGTCGCGCTGGTTTTCTGCGCCAGGATTCTCCACGCGGCAGCACAGCAGGATGTCACAAACCCGAACGCTCCTGTCGTAACCAAAGTAGAGCCACCCAACTGGTGGGCCAACCTCACACCTGAGTTGATGTTACTGATCTCCGGGCGAAACCTCGAAGCCACGCAGGTCTCCTGCAACCTCTCCGGCCTGATGGTAACGCGGACGCAGGCCACCGCCGGCGGGAAATACCTTTTCGTCTGGCTGAAATTGGGAACGGAGCTGCGGTCGGGCACAGCGGTCTGCCGGATCACTACGCCAACAGGTATGCAGTCGTTCGAATTACCATTCTCTGCACGGAAACCTACCCTCGGGCAATTTCAGGGGCTTTCGCAGGATGACGTAATCTACCTCATCCTGCCAGACCGCTTCGCGAACGGAGATCCCACGAACGATGAACCCGACGAAGCGCCCGGCTCGTATGACCGTTTGAAGCCGCGTGCGTACCACGGGGGCGATCTGCGCGGCATCCGCGAACATCTGCTCTACCTGAAAGACCTGGGGGTCACCACGATGTGCCTCACGCCCATCGTGAAAAATGGCGATGCCCAGGACGATCACGGTTACGGAGCCGTGGACCTATATGCCGTGGAACCTCGCCTCGGCACGCTAAAAGACTATCAAGAACTTGTTTCCACAGCGCACCAGCAGCACATGAAAATTTTCTTTGACATCGTGCCTAACCACGTCGGCCCGCGACATCCCTGGGTTGCAAGTGCGCCGTTACCCGATTGGTTTCACGGCACGCCGCAGCACCACTTGGATTCCTTTTCTCCCCTAAAGCACTCGTTCTATGGCAATGCGGACAAACAAGACTTCGCGAACGATCCGTTCGAATCGCTTGCTGACCCGCACATGCCGCTGCAGCTCCGGCGCAATCTTACGGAGGGCTGGTTATCCGGCGTGCTTCCGGACTTGAACACGGAGAATCCGCTCGTCGCTAAATACTTATTACAGAACACCATCTGGTGGGCAGAGTCATCCGGCCTCGATGGCTATCGCCTCAATACCTTCCCCTATGTTTCGCGAGTTTTCTGGGCCGACTGGCACGCTGGCATGCGCAGGATTTATCCGCGGCTCACAACCATCGGTGAAGTGTTCCATCCGGACCCGAGCGTGGCCTCTTTCTTCGCTGGTGGTCAGAAGCGCAACGATGGCACGGGCTTAGCCATCGACACTGGTTTAACCACGCTCTTTGATTATCCGTTGTATTTTACGTTGCGGGACGTGCTGCTGCACGGCGCGCCGGTCGGCCGCATCGCGGAGGTCTTGCGACATGATTCGCTTTACCCTCATCCGGAGTTTCTGGTTCCGTTTTTCGGAAATCACGATGTGCCGCGATTTGCGAGCGCTGAAGGAAATTCCCCGGCAAAGCTGAAGCTCGCGTTCGCACTGACACTAACCCTGCGTGGAATTCCGGGGCTTTATTACGGCGACGAGATCGGCATGCCTGGTGGCGGCGACCCGGGCAACCGCCGGGATTTTCCCGGTGGCTGGCCGGGCGATCCACGGAACGCCTTCACCGAGGCGGGGCGCACCCTGGAGCAGCAACAGCTCTTTTCCTACGTACAGTCGCTGCTGCGCTTGCGCCGGCAACACGAAGCGCTGCGATACGGCCACTTGTGGCATCTCGCGTCCGACGACACTTCGTATGTCTTTCTCCGGGGGACGGAAGAAGAGCGGATGCTCGTTGCCTTCAATAACTCTGGAGAGCCGCGGGAACTGCGCATTTCCCTGAGCGACACACCGGCCCAGGGCGCCGCAAGCGTTGCCCTGTTGTTCGGCGATGCGAAAGCGGATCTCGCAGAGCGGGGAATTCGCATTACCATTCCCGGGCAATCGCTGTCTATTTTCCTTTTGAATTGAGAAGGGCTTCCAGCCGTGGTCTTCCTCGAAATTGCTGGTACCCAGGAAACGCAGAAGTTCTAAGCTACGAGCCATTCCTCAAAAAAAGAAGCTGCTTTCGCGCCTTCCATACGCCGGCGCACTGCATCCATGACCCGGCAACGCACGATGCCATCGCTTCCATAAAAACCCAGCCAGTAGGGCATATAGAAGTCAGCGGTTTCGCGCGCAATCTCGAATTTCAAATGGCGCAATTTGAAGATGCCCTGCTGAAGGACGCTGCGCAGTGCTTTATCGCGCAGCAGCGCCTCGGCTTGGGAAGAGGCCAGTGCGGGCCGCAGGTGGTTGCGCGTTTCTACGTTTACAAGCTGGTCTGGTTGTGGAGCGCGAGGAAATTCGAAGAGGTCGAGCGAGCCATCCACGGCATCCAGCGCAAACAAGCGTGTGTGCAATGCACGGCCCATCTCATAGCGCACGCGATAAAGCCAGAATGGCACGTAGGCATCCGCGATGCGCTGCATCGGGCCGCTTCGCATGCGCCAATAAAGTGAAGTGAAACTGCCCGCGCTAAACGCTTGCAACGCCTCATCCCGCGAAACGTTTGGCCGCAGACTACGGATGGATAGGGTTCCCATGCGGCTTTCTCCGGCAGCTTCACGTCCAAATGGAAACAAACTCAAAGGATAGTCTGGGAAGACTATATCAACCCAAGGGAAGGCTCAATGACCTATTCCCGACACAGCCCGGACGTATCAAGCCAAGCCTTCAACGCAGAGGCCGCTCTCATTTGCCCTCGGGCCAAGAACAGTGTAAAAAGATGTACTGGAGGAACCACGGTGAAAACATTGATTTGCTTGCTTTTTGTCGCGACCACCCTGATGGCCGCGGACAAGACGGTGTATGACTTTAAGCTAAATTCCATTGATGGGCAGCCCGCGCCACTTGCAAACTTCAAAGGGAAGGTGGTCTTGATCGTAAATGTGGCCAGCCGCTGCGGTTATACGCCGCAATATACAGCGCTTGAATCGGTCTACGAGAAATATAAGGACCGTGGTTTGGTGATCGTCGGCATACCTGCGAACAATTTTGGAAGCCAGGAACCCGGGACAAACCAGGAAATCAAGACCTTTTGCTCTTCCAAGTATCACGTGACCTTCCCCATGATGGCCAAAGTTTCCGTAAAGGGCAGCGACAAAACGCCGCTCTATCAATTCCTCACGGACAAAACGGCGAATCCGCAGACCGGCGGAGAGATTGAGTGGAACTTTACAAAATTTCTCGTGGGCCCCGATGGGCGGGTCATCACACGGTTTGAATCCAAGGTCGAGCCGGATTCCCCGGAAGTAACCGCGGCGATTGAGAAGGCACTGGCTTCGCTAAAGCACTAGCTAAACTGGCACCCACCCAGCGGCTCCGGCATTGGCCTATAGAGAGGGTCTTGAGTGCTCCGCTACTATGCGGAAACCCTCAAGACCCTCGCTCCATACTCCCCTTGACATCGGAGGAAATAGTAAGTAAAAGAAAGGAAGCGAAAGTAGTCGTAATTTGACCGCCGCGTTTCCCTTCATCGGCGCGCGGTCCAGGGGGGTGTGGCATGCGATTCATTCTTAGGAAGTCATTTGCTCTCAGCTCGGTCCTTCTATTTCTTTGCGCGGTGGCCTCTTCACCACTTCGTGCGCAGTCGTCTTACACGTCGCAACTCACCGGCGTGGTCACCGATTCGGCCGGCGGAGTGATTCCCGGCGCGAAAGTCATCCTTACGGATGAAGCCACGAATGTCTCTACTACTGTGACAACGAACGGGAGCGGCGGCTATGTGCTGACCAATTTGCGGCCCGCCACATATACCATTCGCGCTGAAGCGCCAAATCTCGCTCCTCAGGAACGCAAGGGCCTCGTTCTGGCCGTTAGCCAACAAGCTACCCTGGACTTCTCGCTGTCACCGGGAACGATATCAACCAGCGTCACCGTCACTGAACAAGCGCCACTGCTCGATACCGGCAATGCCTCCTTGGGAACCAGTGTAACCAATGAATATGTGCGCGACATTCCGCTGACCAATCGCAGCTTTTTCGGCTTGGTATTTCTGTCTGGCGGAGTGACGGAAACAGCCGGCCAGGGAACAGAAGATTCCTACCCTACAGGCACCAACTTCGTCTCCAACGGGCAGCGCAACTCCACTGCGGAAGTGCGCGTCGATGGCGCCCTTACCAGCGCGCCCGAACAAGGCGAAGGCGCCACCACGAACACCTATTACACGCCTTCCGTGGAAATCGTCCAGGAATTCAAGGTCGAGAACAATAGCTTTTCATCTGAGTTCGGCAATAACGGCGGCACGGTCATTAACATTGTGCTGAAAGAAGGTGGAAACAAGTTTCATGGCAGCGGCTGGGAGTTTGGCAAGCGTTCCGTGCTGAATGCCAATGAATTTTTTAGAAATGCAAATGGAATTGCGAATCCGGACCACTCGCGCGATCAGTACGGTTTTTCCCTTGGCGGACCCATTAAGAAAGAAAAGACGTTCTTCTTTGTGGATTTCGAAAAGACTAAGGAGAGCGCCCCGTCCAACATCGCCGCGTTCGTACCCACAGCTCTTGAACGCGCGGGAGATTTCAGCCAGACGAGAGTGATCTGCACGGATGATTCCTTCGGATGTACACTAGGCCAACCGACTCTGCAGCGTATTTTCAACCCATTTAATGTGTCCAGTGGCACTAGAGCAGACTTCACAACTCCGAACGTCATTGATTCTAACCTCATCAACCCCATCGGGCAGGCGATTATTAACCTGTATCCGCAACCCACTGATTTAAACGCAGCCCCGGGGACTGAGAATTTTCACGCGGTTTTCGTGCCACAGTTCAACGCACGGCAATATGACGTAAAGCTGGACCATCACTTCTCCGACAAGAACCGCGTTTCAGCGCGTTACAGCAACCATCATGATTCGTATTCCGCACCCACCATCTTCGGGAGCGAGGACTTTGGCGACGGCCAGACCAGTACCACCGATGTGCACAACGCGGTGATCGAAGAGAATTGGAGTCCCACCTCGATGACCGTGTGGACGACCCGCCTCGCGGTGGATCGCGCCGTTGCTCCCGTCACAGAGGATTATCCGAAGCTGGGCACCATCTTCGATCAGCCCGGTGACCAGATCCTGTCTCAGGCGAACGGGCTGGACCGCTTTCCGACGATCCGATTGGACAACAACGCCACCTCGTTGTTCACTCAGTGCTGCACGGATACTGGTTTTGCGCACACCCTGGTTACCTACGGCTCTTCGCTCTCCTGGGTGAAGGGGCGGCAGATATGGAAGTTCGGCGGCGAGCAGCGCCTTTTTTACAATAATTTCTTTCAGCCGCAGAACCCCACGGGCAGTTTTCACTTTTCATCCGCTGTCACAGCAAGCGAGGTGAACCCCCAAAATCCAAATCCCTTCGAAGGTAACTCATTTGCCGGCCTTCTCTTGGGCTATGGTAGTCCTGACGGGTCACAGCTTACCTCTGCTGGTTCGGTCGCCAACAAGTCCAAAGATACCGCCTTCTATTTTCAGGATGACTGGAAGGTCACATCGAAGCTAACCGTAAATCTGGGCTTGCGCTACGAATGGAGCACGCCGTACAACGACCGGCACGACAGAGTTCAGTTCAGCGATTTCACGGGGGATACTGGCATTACCGTGCCGATCGACTACGGTATTCCGGGGCTGACAAATCCCACGGGTACGCTAAAAGGTACCACGATCTTTGCAACCCCCGGCCACCGCAATCTGCCGGTGGACCGCAACAATTGGGCGCCGCGCTTGGGCTTTGCGTATGCCATGGACTCCAAAACGGTGATCCGTGGAGGAGCTGGGATCTACTACGGTCTGAACGTGGCCACCAATTTCCAACTTCCCGCCCCGGTCTTCGCCAACTCCAACCCCATTTTATTTACGCAAGATGATTTTCAGACACAGTTTGCCACCCTCGCCAATCCCTTTCCGTTGGGGTTCGCTCAGCCGCAAGGACAAAAGTATGGCCCATTGGCCCTGTGGGGACTTGAGAACAACAATAGTTTAGACACCGCGCCAGCTCGCAACGCGGAAATCTATCAGTGGAACGTGGGAATACAGCGAATGCTCCCGGGGCAAATTGTAATTGGGGTGGATTATTCCGCCAGCCGCAGCACGCATCTTCCCTACAGCTCTTTTTCCGGCACGTCCAATCGCAATTTTTTGCCTTCTTCCTTTCGCAAGCAAATCGTTGCGAACTATAATGTGGCCTTTCAAGCGTGCTTAGCAGCGAACCCAGTTGACTTTTGCACCTCATCGACAACAGGACCACCCACTCCAAGCAACACGCTGGATGGCCTGGTGGCGAATCCTTTTCAGTCTCTTTTCTTTCAACTCCCTGGCATGCCGGCCCCCATCTTCAACGAACCTACCTCCATCTACAATAATGACGAGATCCCGCTCAAGAATCTGTTGCGCCCGTTTCCGCAATTCGATGGCGCGTTCAGCGGGCTGACTTTGCTGGGCGCTAGCGCAAATTACAATTCGCTTCAGGTACGTTTCCAGAAGCGTGCCAGCCACTACATCAGCTTTGAGGGCAACTACACATTGTCCAGGGCGATGGACAACTCCTCGGCCGGGGCGAATTCCTTCATCACCACGAGCCTAAGTTCCGGCAACCCTCAGGAATTGGACAACCTCAAAGCGGAACGTTCGATCAGCGCGAACGACGCCACTCACCGCATGGTCATCGCAACCATAGTAGAACTGCCTATCGGCCGTAATCGCTGGATTGGCCGGGACATGAATCGCATTCTTGACGCCGTGGCGGGGGGATGGTCCATTTCCACTATCCTGACGTTCCAGACGGGCACCCCTATCAGTCTCGTGTCAGATGGGAATCTGGAAGGTGGCACCCAGCGTCCTGACGTGCTGTGTCCCCGGGTTTCTTCTGGATTCAGCTATCACGCAGCGGCCTCAAACTTCTTGAATTCCAGCAATGGCCTGCCTGTGGATGATGCCTCAACTCGCGTGTTCAATCTCGCCTGCTTCGGCAATCCCGGTGACCAGGTAGCCGGAAATGCGCCGCGTTACTTCTCTAACCTGCGCAGCGACGGCATTCACAATACCGATCTCTCTCTCTCCAAGGAATTTTCAATCCGCGAGGGGATGAAGCTTCAGGTTCGCGGTGAATTCTTTAACTTTACGAATACGCCGAGGTTTGATGTCCCGGGCACCACGCGCGGCAGCGGCGACTTTGGCCAGGTTACCGGGACGCTGGGTTCGCCGCGCACCACGCAATTCGGCATACGCTTCGAGTTTTAGCATTCACACCTGGATCGGGCAACGCATTACGCCAGATAAGACGTGAGGAATCATGCGTCGCCGGGACTTCTTGAAGGCTGGGGCACGGTCGCAATTGCCGCGGGCGTGCCCTACGTGCCGCCGCATAATTTCGACAAGTACGACTTCGGTTCCGGACCCCAGGTTTCAGACCGCCTGAATGTCTCGGATGTAACCGGCGGTGTCCTGCCCTGATGTGCCGAACATCGTCTTTGATCAAAAAGGAAATGTGGATCTCATGCGACTAACAAAGCTCGTGCTGGCCGCTGTTGCGCTTTGCACTGTGGCGTTCACCGCCGCCTCAACCGCGCCGGATCAGAATTGGACGCACTACGTGCGCATTGCAGCCTATAATCTGCGATCCGACAATGCCGAAGCCATCGTGAGTGACGCGCAGAAAGGCCACGTTTTTGGTATCGAGGTCGATAACGACATTCCCGGCCGCTACGAAAGCTACCTCGACCCCGCCACGAAACTGAAAGCAATTCAAGCAGTTTCAGATCGCGCACATCGCGCCAATAACAAAGCATTCGTCTACATCGCCGGCACGGAATGCATCACCGCACACGCTGACAAAGCCGCGCATTCCGTGGTGAAGGATCATCCAGACTGGCTACAGCGCAAAATCACCGGTGAGCCAGCGGTCTTCACATCCGGCGCGGCATTCTGGATCAGGCCGGGCGACGAAGACGTGTGGATCAGCCCTTATGCGGCGGAGTGGCGCAAGACCTACATGCAGCGCATCCGTCAAATCGCCGCGACCGGTATCGACGGCATCTACGTCGACATCCCCTACTGGATGACGCATTTCGACGGCTGGGAAGACACTTGGGCGAGCTTTGACGATGCTACGGTCGCCGCGTTCAAGGAGAAAACCGGGTTGGACGCCCGGCACGACCTCAAACTGGGTGATTTTTCCGATGCAAATTTCCGCAAGTGGATCGACTTCCGCATTTCCACGCTGACGGATTTCATGCACGAGATCCGCGACAATGCCCGCGCCGTGAATCCGGCCATCATGGTCATCCCGGAAATCTATCCGGGGATCGAAGAAGAAGCCACCCGCGTCGGCGCGGACGTTTATGAAATGTATGATGTCGCCGACGCGATCGCCCACGAGTATGAATTCGGCGACGGCAACCACATGGCTGCTTCGAGGTCGCAGCTCGACTGGTTCCTCTATCAAGCCGGCATGCTTTCTTTCCGCGCCTTCGCACAAGGAAAGGCCACCTGGATCCTGAATTACTCCTGGGATGGCGAAAAGGGCGTGGACGCGCGCGAGGCCATGAAAAATCTGGCTATGTCGCAAATCATGGCTGGCGCAAATTTCTGGGACGCTCCCGGCCATTCCATGGCCGGCTCCAACGATCCCGCGACGCGTGCACTTATCTTTGAATGGATCGAAAAGCATGAAAAAACTTTTTTCCGCCCCCGTTCTCCGCTGCATTCAGTGGGCGTTTATTTCTCTCCCAAGAGCCGGGACTACGCCGCGAAGGAATTCCTGCCTTCCTACCGGGGCACTCTTCTTTTGCTGCTTCAGAAGCACCGCGAATTCCAAATCGTGACGCCGCGAACCCTGGCTGACTTCCGCGGGAAAGTTCTGGTGCTACCCAACGTCAGTGTTTTGAACGATGCGGAAAGGCGCTCCCTGCAATCCTTCGTTTCCAAAGGCGGCCGGCTTGTTGTCACCGGCGAGGACGCAACCAGTCTTGCTGCCTCTTCCAGCGTAAAACGGTTTGCGAATTGTCCCGGCAAGGCGCATCTTGACGCCTTGCAAAAGGATTTCGCCGAAGGGGCCCAGGACGATCCAGCGGATTTTCTGGCGAGCATCGACACCAATCCGGAACTGACCATCCAGGCTTCCCCATACCTTGCCGCCAATATCGGCTCCGTGGATGGTAAACCCCACGTTTTCCTGGCGAACTTTGCCGGCCTGGTTCCCGGCAAAGTGGCGGTCCCCACGCCGGAGCCAAATGTGCGCGTCCGCGTTTCTGCAAAAAAGAAATACACCCTCCAGTTCCTTCCTTTTCTCGGCGAAGTGCAAGCAATTCATGGCAAAGTGTCAGGAGATCAGCTGGTCTTCGAACTGCCGCCCATCGAACGGGGCGCGGCCGTCTGGGTCGAAGAGTCTAAATAGGGACACGGAATGCCACCTATAGTGCCCAAGGAAAGCGAAAAGGCGCGGAGTGCGACGGCGCAGCTTTTGCAAATTGTCCGCGAGAATCATCAAGGGCGGCCCGTCGGCATCTTTTCCATCTGTTCTGCAAATCGGTATGTCCTGGAAGCTGGAATGTTGCAAGCCGGCCGGGATCAGAGCCTCTTGTGCATTGAGTCCACCTCCAATCAGGTAAATCAATTCGGCGGCTATACCGGCCAGACACCCGCTGATTTTGCTGCATTTGTTCGCCAGATCGCCGTCTCGATGGATTTTCCCCCGGAGCGCATTGTCCTGGGAGGCGACCATCTCGGGCCGCATGTCTGGCGTCAAGAATCCTCTACTGCGGCAATGGCTAAGGCCCGCGAACTCGTCCAGCGCTGCGTTCGTGCCGGCTATACCAAGATTCATTTGGATGCCAGCATGCATTGTGCAGACGATCCCGGTGACCGGCGCCACCCCTTAGCCGATGAGATCGTTTGTTCGCGTGCAGCGGATCTTTGCCATGCTGCGGAGGAAGCCCATGAACAACTCCCCGCCGGTTCACCAGCCCCGCTTTATGTGGTCGGCACCGAAGTCCCCGTTCCCGGCGGAGAGCAACTCGAATCACAAGCCCCTGCGACAACCAGGACGGAAGATTTAGCCCGCACGCTTCAACTGGCAAAACAGGCCTTCCTAAAGAGCGGCCTGCATTCCGCCTGGGAACGTGTTATTGCCGTGGTCGTGCAACCCGGCGTTGAATTTGGCGATGCTTCGGTATTTGCATACGATCGGAAAAAGGCTCAGCAACTTTCTCAATACGCCGCAGAACACTGGGATCGCGTCTATGAAGCCCACTCGACGGATTATCAAACTCCCGGCGCCTTGCAGCAGATGGTCAAAGATCACTTCGCCATTTTGAAAGTAGGACCGTGGCTTACCTTTGCCTTTCGGGAAGCTATATTTGCGTTAGCCGCCATAGAAGAAGAATGGCTATCGTCCAAGAAAGGAATTATTGTATCTCGCGTGCGCGAAACTCTGGAACTCGCCATGCTGGAAAACCCCGTACACTGGAAGGGTTATTACCGTGGGGACGAAGCTGCTCTGCGGTTGGCTCGTAAATTCAGCTACAGCGATCGCGCGCGTTATTACTGGCCGCAACCCGCCGTCGCCGCAGCGCTGCGCCGCCTGATCGACAATTTGACCGCCCATCCGGCACCCGCATCGCTCATTAGCCAATACCTGCCAAACCAATGTGCTGGCATCCGCGCGGGAACACTTTCCAATCAGCCGGTGGATCTGATTCACAGCAGGATTCTCGAGGTGATTGACGTTTACGCTCTTGCCTGCGGGATGCGCTCCGCTTGATCATGGACTCGGGGGCCCAAGGCAGCCAGGCATCCGGCCCGGCAAACTGCTCGGTGAAATGGCCCGATTGTGTTAAAAAGGAACACATTCGAAGCAATAGGGAAGGGGCTCGCACTGAAATACTGTTCTACAGAGCACCCTGTTTCACCTGTAGTGGGGCATCCTGATGCAACCTTGCTACCGGCAGCGAACTGTGGCAGAGTGGAAAAAGAGTAACAAAAAAATCAATACGAAATAAAACGAAACATACGCTTTGTGAGCGGAAAACTGCATGCTCAGTGAAGAACGCCGGCGCGAAATCCTCGAACTCCTTCATACCGAAGGCCGCGTCCTCGTCCGCGACCTTTCCAAGCGTTTCCACACTTCTCTGATCACCATTCGCAAAGATTTGGAGTTTCTGCACCACCAGGGACAGCTTGAGCGAACCCATGGTGGCGCTCTTCCCCTCCGCAATGGCGCGCTGAACGACCGCACCTTGCGGGAAAAGGAGCGGCTGCACCGTCAGGAAAAAAATCGCATCGCTGCCGCTGCCGTGCGTATGATTCGCCCGGGGCAGGTGGTCATTCTGGATTCAGGAACCACCACCACGGCCATCGCGCGGGGTTGTCGTCATTTCCGCAGCCTCACCATCATCACCAATGCCACGAATATCGCCGCGGAACTCGCGGGTACTTCCGTCGAAGTCATTCTTACGGGCGGCATCCTCCGCAAGAATTCTTTTTCCCTTGTCGGCCCGCTGGCGGAGGAATCCTTGCGCCGCCTCAGCGCGGACCTGTTGTTTCTCGCTGTGGACGGCTTCGATGTGGCCTACGGCCTGACAACTCCGAACCTCCTCGAGGCGCGCGTCAACCGCGCCATGGCCGATGCGGCGCGCCGCACCGTCGTTGTTTGCGATTCCAGCAAGTTTGGCCGCAGAAGCCTTTCATTGATCATGCCCACGTCGGCGGTGCACGAAACCATTACGGACCGAAAGATACCGAAGTCCGATCTTAAAGCGCTTCGTGAGGCCAAGGTCGACGTAACACTAGTGTGAACACTTGAAGCGGATATGAACGCCGTCCCGCTCTTGCAGGATTTATTGTCGAGGACATGCACTAATGCACAGTACAAAAACCCGTGCGCAACATTCTGCAACCTTGAACGAGATTCTTTCACAAGCGGAAGTTTGGCAGAAAACCCTTAGTGAATTGAAACAGAGCGCCACGATCGAACAAATTCTTCAGGTATCCAATGCGAGGACCGAGTGGCTATTCCTCGGCTGCGGAACTAGTTATTACCTCGCTGAAGCGGCCGCGGCCTCTTGGACCCTGCTGACCGGGCAACGCGCCCGCGCGCTTCCTGCATCGGAACCTCTTCTTTTTCCGGATTTGACGTTCGCGAAAACAGCGAGTCTGCAATCCGTGATCATTTCCCGTTCGGGCCGCACCTCGGAAGCCCTGCGGGCTGCCAACACACTTTCTCGGGAGTTTCACGTTCCCACACTGGGAATTACCTGCACCACTGATTCTCCACTGGAGCAAGCCTGCGATCTGACGATTCGCATCTCCACCGCCGACGAAAAGAGCACGGTAATGACACGTTCCTTCACGTCGATGCTCCTGGCACTACAGCATCTTGCGGACAGAAAATCTGGCCAGCAGAGTTTTACTACCGCCCTGCAAAAAATGGCCGCTCAGTTCGCATCGCAAATTCACTCGATAGCGGACCGCATGGAAGCGTTCGTGGATGAACATTCCTTCGCCGACCATATCTTCCTCGGGCAAGGCCCGTTCCACGGCATCGCACGCGAAGCCTCCCTCAAGGTCATGGAAATGTCCTGTTCCTACAGCCAGTTTTTTCATACCCTGGAATTTCGCCACGGGCCCAAAGCCATCGTCAGCCCGGAAACCTGCCTGACATTCTTTCTCAGTGAAAGCGGCTATCAGGCCGAATGTGAAGTCCTCGCAGAAATGAAGCAATTAGGTGGCGTGACGATCGCCGTCTGCAATCGTGCGAATGAAGTGATTCGCCGCTCCAGTGACCTCGTCTGCGAACTTGGCTTCGATGGCCCGGAGCTTGCCACGCTGGCGCCCTTTGTGGTTCCCGCGCAGTTGTTCGGCTTTTTTACGGGGATCAAGAAGAAACTCGACCCCGATCATCCAAGAAACCTCACACGTGTCGTTGTTCTGGATTGAGTGATACCGAGGAGAGGCCTTCGTGGCGACTTTCGACGTAAGCGTTGTCGGCGAGCTAAATCTGGATCTTATTTTTTATGGGCTGCCTCACAACCTTGAGCTCGAACACGAGCATCTCGCCAAAGACCTTAGCATCACTCTGGGTAGCTCCTCCGCCATCTTCGCGCACAATCTGGCGCTTCTGGGTAACAAGGTCGGGTTTAGCTCTTCCATCGGTAGCGATCCGCTCGGAGAGATCTGCCTGCAGCGCCTGGGAGAGAGTGGCGTCGACCTCTCAAAGGTTCGCCGCTTCCCGGGAAAGACCACCGGGCTAACGGTCATTCTGCCGCAACGCAAAGATCGATATATCCTGACTTATCCCGGCACGATGTACGACATGAGCGTGAAGGATCTCGATCTGAGCTATGTCTTCAGCGCGAAGCATCTGCACCTCTCCTCCTATTTTCTCCAAAAAGCCATGCGCCCCGGACTTGTCGAACTTTATCGTAAGGCCAAGGAAGCTGGGTTAACTACTTCTCTCGATACCAATGACGACCCCGAGAACCGCTGGTCGGATGATATTCAGCTGGTCTTGAAATATGTGGACATCCTCCTGCCGAATGAGCACGAAGCCTGCAAGCTCGCAAAGGTTGATGACCCCACTCGCGCCGCGGAAATTCTTTCGCAGAAGGTGCCTCTAGTGGTCATCAAGCGCGGCTCGCAAGGGGCCATGATGCGCCACGGGACCGAAAAATTTGGCGGCTTCCCTCCGGTGATCGATGTCATCGATCCGGTCGGCGCCGGAGATAGTTTCGACGCCGGCTTTGTTCATCAATTCATCCGTGGCGCAAAAATCGAGGACTGCCTGAAATTCGCAAACATTACCGGCGCTCTTTCTGCAACTCGCGCGGGCGGTACCGAAGCCTTCCGCGATGCTCGACACCGCGAAAGCTTTCTCCGCGAGCGCTGGCACCCCTCTCCAGCTGTGGCATCTCCCGCGCGTACTCCTCTGAAGTAATTTTCTTTATATTGTGGACTAATGCTTCGGATGCGCCGGTTCGGGTGTCGCTTCCAGCAATAAGTTATCCACGAATTCTACCTTTAGCTTGGCGCTCGGTCCGTTCACCACGCCATAGTCTTTGTTGTTCACGTAGTCGACCACCTTGTAAGTCTTCGCTGCCAGGCCGCGCAATTCCACTTCGCCCTTCCAGCCTTCGGAAGCAGCTCGTGTCTTCACTGACTTTTCCGTCCCGTAGAAGGCGTAGAATATGTTTCCATCTTTCTCGATCGCATAGGCCTCCGGAGAGTCGTAGCCATAAACATAGAGGTCAAGGAAGTTTCCCTTCGAGAGCATCTTATCGTTATAGAGGCTGATCCATTTCTTCCAATGGGCTTCTTTCTCTCCGCTGAGATTGACCGACTTGAATTTCGGGCCATAATCGGGCCAGGTAAATTTCGTACCCAGCACCCCTCCGGTACCCAGCGTCGAAGCAAAATCATCGCCGATGTCCTGCTCATTGCTGGTGAAAGTGCCCGTTTGCTTCGTCAACTCGACGTGGTCCCCGTAAATCGCTGCGCGTGGCCCAAGGAGTGCCTTGTACATTTTCATCCTGCGCCGCACCTGCACCGAACCAACCGGATCAGCCGTAACCGCCTGATCCATGTAGCGCAGCCACGCCAGGCTCGGCGGCGTGCCGCAGGGACAACTCTGCGTCACGCTGTACGGTTTCAGTGCGCGCGTCGTCTCGAAAATAGTCTTATACACTTCTCCCATGGCATAGATCGAGTCATATGGCGACTTGTGGTGATGCTTCGGGTTGTAGCAAGGTGGCGTGGAATAAATATTGTCCAGCTTGTGTCCGTCAAAGCCCCAATCGCGAATGAATCGTTCCGTGAGCTGCTTGTAATAAGCCTGCACTTCCGGCAACGCGGGACATAACGTCGCCAGGTTCCGTGCCATCCGCGCCGGCTTGCCGCTCTTATCCAGGATCAGCCAGTCCGGATGCTCCTTCACCACATCGGAAATGACATATTTGCGCCCGCCGTAGCCATAGTGTCCCTCTTCCACGGCCAGTGGCAACCACCAGAGCTGCACCTTTATCCCCTGCGCATGAAAATCGCTCACCATCTTCTGCATGGTGTCGCCAGGAAACGCCGCTGGCCGCGGCTGCCAGTCGCCATAATTCGTGAACCACCCGTCATCCAGCGTGGCCCAATGGATACTCAGTTCTTTTAGCTTCGGGATAGTGTCCAGCATCTGCTTCGGCGTGACGCCGAATTCGTAGCCCCAGCCGCACCAGCTCACCGCGTAATTTTCATCGTTGTTCGCCGGCTTCGCCAATCCTTCGCGCTCCACTGCGTTCGACCACATGCTCAGCGGCTGGTAATAATCCCCCGCATAAATCGCGACGAAGGTGCGCGGCGTGGAATAAATCTCCCCGGGCTTCAGCACCGAATTCGCCGGCAAACGCACGGCCGCCCTGACCCGGCCATCCTTTGTGGTTTGCACGGGAATGGAAAGCACCAGCGGCAGCGTTTCGATGTGGCCAATCGCCTCCCCCACGCTCTTTGTCCAGAATGCCACCACGGGAATTCCGCCTCCGGCGCTTCCCAAGTCACCCCCTACCTTTACGGGCGTCCCAAAAACATTTTCTTGCACAAACTTTTCTGGAACTGGCAATACGTCGTCCTTGCCCCACTTGATGCTGGAACCATGAAAAGACCACATTTCATGCGGCGCGGCTGCCGGTTCAACCAGAGACGCGTTCAATTTATGCTGTTGCAATGTGACGCTGTCCAAGGCCACATCTTCTTGCCCCGCATTGCGGAAGGACGCGGAGAGCAAAGCCACCCCGGGGAAATCGTCATAAACCTCGATTGTGAGCGTTTCCTCCAGCTTGGTGCTCGCGCTCGCCCCGCGCACCTCTATATGTTTTCCAAGCTTTCCAAGTTTCCCCTGAGCCTCGGTTACTTGCGCATGCGCCGGGTCAAGAGTGAGATCCCCCACGTCTTTGTGAGCAACCGTTAACGATTGTCCAGATTCGCTGCCGGGTTCATCCAGCGTCAGCGTCTTACCTCCACTTCCCAGACCAGCCTTCAAATAGCCCGTTGCGGAGAGGACAAACTCAGCCGTCGGCGATTGCACATGAATCCCGTCCGCGGCCGTACTCACGACGATTGCGGAGACCGTTGCGGCTGGCGCCTGCACCTCAGTTTGCGGGGCATCTTTCTTCTGACAGCCGCCGAGCTGCACTAGGCCAGTTGCAGCCAGAACAAGCAGGGCCACGGGCACAAATCGCTGGGCCACTCGCTTCATGCCCCCGAACATTTCCGGACGAATCGTCATGGTTTTTTCGCTCCACTCTCACTCAGGTCTTTGTACTGTGCAAACATCTTCTCTGCGTTCTTGGAGTACACTTTTTCCAGAACTTCATCCGGCAACTTCATCCCGTATATCTCCCAGCGGCCCTGCCCTGGGGATCCCCAGTAGTCAAAATATTCGTCGGCCGTCTCCAGCCACCGGAAATAGTTCGCATACATTTTTCCCTCGGGTTCGCTGTCCGTTCCAAACATGATCCGGTTCTGATAATCGAGGAAGAATTTCCGCGAGCGCCGGGGCTGGCGGCCCAGCTCGGCCTGTCACGCGCCGAACTCCACATACATATTCGGATATTGATCGAGCCACGAAGAAACTACATCCAGATTCTCCGGAAAGTTGGCGACATGCAGTGCGATAAAAGTAGTGTGCGGATGCTTGGCAAACACGTGGTTCCGCTGTTTCAGCAGCGTTTCCTTGCTCGGGTATTGCGGCCCGTAAAAACTCCACGAGGGATTGTGCATCAATTCTTCGTAGCGCTCGTTGTGATTGTCAGTCGGCGTGAAAAACGCTACGGGATCCGTCGTATGGATCGCCACGGGAATGCCCAACCGCCCGCATTCCTCCCAAACCGGATCGAGAAGCGGATCATCCACCGCTACCAGCTTCCCGGACTTATCCTTCACCCCCAGGCCCAGGTCTTTCAGAACTTTCAACCCTCGCGCACCACGGCGCACGGCATCGTCCAGTTGCTGCACCATCTCCTCGCTGAAATTCGCGTCGTTGGTCTTGCTCCAATCAAACTGCGTAAACACAATGAACCGGTCGGGATATGGCTTAACCATCTTGTCAAGCACGCTCTGCAGCTTTTCGCCCCACATTCCCGTCAGGATCACAATCTTCTTCACGTTCGCCTGGTCCATCACTTTCACAACATCCGCAGGCGGTACCTCATCTCCATGAATTCCGCCCGGATCATTCACGTGGTTGTGCATGTCAATCACGGGAAATTTCGCGCGCGGCACTTCGTGGGCGGCGGCATGCAGCGCCGGGTGCGGATCAAAATCTTTCAACAGCAGCGTCATCCGCTTCTCTGCATTGGGATCCTGGCTGTATTTGATCTCCTGGTTCTGGCCCCGCGCCAAGTTGTATCCGCCCGCGGCTACTAGTATCAGCACAGCCCAGGTCGCGGTTTTTGAAAGCGGTTTGAGAACTGCCTTGATGATGAACTGCAGCGATACCATGATGGAATTCCTTCTTCCCAACCCGGCAGACCGCTGCGTAGAAATGCCAGCGCGGCGCCCAAGCCAGCTTCCTGTCAGAAAGTTTACACGCAAAGGTAATCAAAAGGAACAAAAAGTAGCAAAGCGAAACTAAGCTGCGTTGACCAAGAAAAGCGGCTACCCGTGAAGGTAGCCGCCCTAAGGCTTCTTTCCTGAAAGTCGCAGACTACTGCGGTGTCAGGGTGAAATCGTCAAACGACATGCTGTAGCCCGAACTGCTCGCATTATGGCTCGTCACCGTGAATTTGAACGAGTAGTTCCCGGCGGACGAGAACGCAAAGTTGCCCAGATCAACAACCGCGTAAGAGTCGGTGGCTTGGTATTCGTCCACGGCGGGCCCAACGTTTGTGCCGTTTACCGCAAGCTGCCAGATGCCTCTTGTGTTGAATTTCTTGTAAGAGACTTTCACATCGTAAGTACCCGCCGTCGCGACGTTTACCGTGAACGTGACGTTGTCTCCCACCTTCGTGGCATCCAGAATCGTACCCGTCGTGTCCGGAAAGCCCGCATAAGTAAACGTCCGGAATGTGGGTCCGGAGCTCACCGCTGTAAGGGTTGCCGTCCGGTATACCACGGGCGTCTTAGAGGCGCTCGTGTTGTTATAGCTCCACGTCGCAATCTCCTGCGTCGCCGTCTGTCCACCCGTTCCACCCGTAAAGCCTACGTAGGCGGTGTTGCCGCCTACCGTGGTCGGAATGTTAATCGCCCACGAGGTCGTAAACGTTTTTGTTGCGTTGGTTGTGTCGGTAATGGTCATCGTCAGCGTCGCGCCATCGTAGGTCATGTGGACCTTCATGAGATCACCGCTATGGAGATCCACCCCGCCGCCAAGTGTGGTAGCCGGCATCGTCGGCGAAGCGCCATTCGAGTAGATGCCCGTCGAATTAACACCCTCGCCCGCGTTGCTGTACAGATCAAACTTCACAGCCACACTCTTGGCAATTCCCGCAGCTCCCGCCGTGGAGTCAGGCCCGTAGCCCAAGCCTCCTCCGGTCGGGCCAAGCGCGGCCGTTCCCGTGTTCTGGATCACGAAGGCAAAGCCGTCGGCGGTCGCTGCGCCTGCCGAGACTTGGAACGTGAAGTCATTAGTGAATGTCTGGACGTTAACCGGCGTGCCGTACCAGCCGCTGCCTGCTTCGGTCCCGCCGCCGTCCGTCAAACGCAGTCTCGTGCCGTTCAGCGCGGCTTTACCGTTGAGCGCCAGCCCCGTGGCGCTGAATCCTGCCGGGTAATTCACGGTCGAAGGCAGGTTGATGATGTAAGTGCCGCTCGCAACGCCGCTGGCAGAGAAGCCGCTGGCTGCCGCGATCGCCTTAATCGTTGTCGTGCTGCCGACGTTGATCGCCGCCGTATACTTCGTCGACGATGTTGTAGGCGTGGTTCCATCAGTCGTGTAGTAGATAGTCGCGCCGCTGGTCGCATCGCTGATCGTCACGGACTGCGCCGAAGTATAGGTGTTTGGCGCCGGACTGAACGTTGGCGTAGCCGCCGCCGAAGTCGCAATCGTATACGCAGCGCTCGATACGCTGCTGTTGAAGAATCCGCTGGCCGCAGCGAGCGCCTGAATCGTCTCCGATGCGCTCACGGTAATCGCCCCGGTGTACTGGGTCGAGGATGTAGTAGGTGTCGTGTTATTCGTTGTGTAGTAGATCGTCGCGCCTGGCGTCGTCGTTGCAATCGTCACGCTCTGTGCCGTAGTGTAGTTGCCTGCCGCCGGCGAGAACGTCGGAGCGGATACCTGCGATTCGATCGTGTACTTCGCACTCGCCACCGCGCTCGGCGCAAAACCATTCGCCGTCGCTATGGCATTAATCGTTTCCGTTGCGGTCACCGTGATCGCCCCGCTATAGAGATGTGTAGATCCGCCGGCGCTGGTACCCGGCGTGGTGCCGTCCAGGGTGTAGAAAATTGCCGCTCCGCTGGTCCCATCACTCAGTGAAACCATCTGCGTGCCAAGATAGACTCCGGCCGCCAGGCTGAACGCCGGCGTCGCGGCGGGCTGCTGCGTGCCCGTCGCGGCAAATGTCCAGTTCTGAATATCCTGGATCGCCGTCAAACCTCCCGTGCCACCGGTAAAGCCGACGTACGCGGTGGTATTTCCCACGGTCGTTGGAATGTCGATCGGCCAGGTATGCGTGAATGCGCCGTTCGTTGTCGTATCCGTGGCGGTCATGACCAGATTCGTGCCGTCGTAAGTCATGTGCACATGGAACGCGTGCCCGCTGTGCAGATCCACTCCTGAGCCAGTCATGTCCACAAAGGGTGCCGTCGGAGACGCGCCGTTCACATACAGGCCGGTCGAGTTCACACCTTCTCCGCCATTGCTGTAGAGGTCGAATTTAACCGCCACGCTGTTGGCGATACCCGGCGTTCCCGTCGTCGCATCCGCGCCATAGCCAAGGCCCCCGCCCGAGAGCCCTATCGCGGAGGCATTGTTCTCCTGCATCGTGTATGTGAAGCCATCCGCAGTCGGGCTCGAACCTGGCGTGATCAGAAACGTAAAATCCGTCGTGAATTTCTGAATATTTGCCTGCACGTTATACCAGGCGGCGGCTGCTTCGGTTCCCCCACCGTCCGTCAGTCGGAGGGAGGTGCCGTTCAGTTTCGCGGTTCCCAGCAATGCCATGCCTCCAGCCGTGAAGCCGCTGCCGAAGTTGATCGAGCTAACGCCGCCGATATCGATCGTGTACAGGCCGCTAGCCACGGGGCTGTTGCTTAGGCCGTTAGCCGTCGCCATGGCACTTAACGTCTCGGTTGCGCCCACCGACACTGGTCCGGAGTACTTGGCGCTTGATGTTGTCGGAGTGCTCCCATCCGTCGTGTAGTAGATCGTTGCATTCGGAGTCGTCGTGCTGATGGTCACCGATTGCACGGCCGTGTAGGTGCCCGGTGCGGGATTGAACGCAGGCGTGGCCACTTGGGTAACCAGCGTGTAGGTTGCGCTCGCCGCAGGACTCTGCAGCAAGCCGGTACCCGCTGCGATAGCGTTGATCGTGGTGGTGGTCGTTAACGTGATCGGCCCCGCGTACTTGGTGGAACCGATGGTCGGTGCGCTGCCGTCCGTCGTGTAGTAGATAGAAGCACCCGTTGTGGAATCCGTGATTGTCACCTGAATCGACGGATTAAACGACTGCCCTGCCGGGCTGATCCCCGGCGTGGCGGCTTGCGTCGCCCCGTTCAGCAATCCAAACACGTTCAATTGCGTTTCCGAACCAAAGTAGACCTTGCCGTTGATCACCGTCGGCACAATGAATTTCACCGAATTTCCTGGGTTGTCGCGCCCCACGTTCTGCTCCGTCGAATAGAGCAGCTTCGAAACGTTCGTGGCATCGTGCGCGTACAGCACTTCGCGCCCCGACGATCCGTAGTTATCCGTCTTGACGCTCCATGCAATCCCGTTCGTCGTGCCGTTTGCGGAAATCGTCGGCGTCGCGCCGGGAAAATTAGAGGATTCCGCGGAAGTCGAAGTCGGATTTGCGGAAATCGCCCCGCTCGCAAACGAAAACGCTTTCAAGTGGTCGCCGCTGCCCCAGAAATAGAGATTGCCATTCCAATAGGCTGGCGAGCTCCACATGCCGCTAACAGAGGCTTTTTCCTGTGGATCTTTTGTGTTGTTCGGGTTGTAACCGCCCATGTTTTCCCGGTCAATCACATAGACGCGGCCCGTTTTGCCCACATGCACCAGTTGACGTCCACCCCCGCCGACAGAATCCGGCAGCAAGAGCGCGCCGCCGGAAGCCTGGTCGGTATCCCCGTTGTTCAGATTCGCCTGATCGTGCGGCGTGAAGTCATCGCCAACCACGGTGCCGCTGGCATTCATCGTCGGCACGCCGTTGTTCAGGTCTAGTTTGATGATCGAGTCACCATAGCTCATGGTGTTGTCGTAAGGCGTCGTCGCGCTATGCGTGCCGTTTCCCGTGGAGGTAAAAATTCGCCCGAATGGCTTGCCGGCTGGAACATCCGCCGCAAGGCCTGCTCCGGACATCCAGATGCCGTCCGCACTTCCGTTCGGCGAGGCGCACCACGCCCCGGTCTGCGACAAATTCGAAGCTCGGTAGGCGAGAATCCATCCATGCCACGGCCCATTGTCGCCATGCGAGCCAAATCCGATGTACACAATGCCATTCAGCAGCAAAAGACCCGGGCGGTTGTTCTCCCAAAGTGGATCCCACTTCAGAGTGCCTCCCGAGCTGCCATTCCCGTTACCCGGCACGGAGCCGGAAAGAACCATAGGGCCGCCAAATTTCTCAGCGCCCGTTGTGATATCCAGCGCGTGTAGTCGCTGAATGTGGTTGCTGCCCTCTTTTGTCTTGCCGACAACGTACATCGTGTTGGTCGCGGGATCGATCACCGCTGTGCCGGTAATGCCTATCTCCGGCACGATGTCCCCGGTGCTCACGTCTCCATTCGGCATGGTCGTGGCTCCCGCCGCGGCTCCATGCGCCGCATCCAGCAGCGTGACTTTCCAGAGCGGATTGGCATTTGCGCCCGTGTTGCTGTCGGCATCGAAGGCGTACACGCCGTCGTGCTCGGTCGCAACAAACAAAACATTGTGCGTCGTGCCGGCCTGTGGCGTGCCGCCGCCCATCGTAACGCCCGGCATGTACAGTGGTTGCGCGTAGACCCAGCCGTCCACCGGATACGAAAATAGTTTCCCGAAACTGCTGGTATTCACGTTCGTCGGCGTCAGAATCGTCTCACTTGTATTCTGGCCGGTTCGCGCATTGTCATAGTGTTGCGTCACGACATTCGTTTGCCCCACGGCTGCAGAAACGCAAAGCAGCAACAACGGCAAGAGCGACGCAATAACGAAGATGGTTTTTCGTCTAATGACCCGCATGGGCTTCCTCAGGAGAGTTTGTGTTCTTTCGGCCGCTATCGGAAACTGACCGGATATAAACATGCGTCTTTAACCTCTCGATGGAAAATGGATTTCCGGATCGGCCTGCGTCACTTCGAAAGAAGCGGGCACTTTTCACCAGCTAGAAATCTCAAATCTCCACAGCACGGGCGGTCGTAAACCGGGCTGGGAATCTTGGCCTGCCGCAGGGCACAAGAAGAGCGTGCGGGACTATACCCATTCTTCTCGTCCGTTGACAAGTGTTGTTCATGGAAGAAACCTAGTTTGCAGATAAATGTAACTTCTAGTACCTTTGGTACTGATTAGCGGCCAATATTCCACAGAGTCGTCCATCATTTTGGGATAGGCAGCCTTCACGTCCGGCGCCAGGCCTGCGTAGTTCCTTGCAGCCCGCCAACTTGCCTGATCTTCTTGTATTTCATATGGTTGGCAACCATGCCGCGCTCTCAGGAGGCGGAGTTCACGGCCACCCTTAAGTGTCGCGAAACCGCTTGCTTTCATTGGGTACCAAAGGTCATTCTTCGCCGCACTCTTCGCACCTCGGAAGACCTGTAAGATTGTGCTGATCACGTCCTACCCAAAAACCAAGAGCCCCCCATATGGGCGAGGCTCTTGAGAAGTCTGAAAGCAACCCGACCGGGTCGGGGCGCCTTCGGCATGAGAGTTTACCTGATGATGGTCACCGCCAGTTGAACAGCCTTGCCTGCGGGCGCGCCGCCGCTGGTGGCCGCCACATTGATCGTGAAGCTGCCCGGGGCCGCAACGTTCTGACTGCTGCTCCCAGTTCCGCAGCCCACTCCATATAGCGCCAGCACGAACAGACCGAGCACACCCAGAGTGGTCTTGTAACGCCTGCGCCTGCCAAATGGCAAAAGCACTCCGGCCAGCGTTATGGTTGAAGTGAACGCCCACAAACTGCCGTTTCCTATCCGGCTCGCCAGCAAACCGCTGGTTTTCACCGTCAGCATGACGATAGATGGATGCACTCCATCTGGAGTGACATTTGCTTGGCTGAAGATGCAACTCACATTCGCGGGCAGAGTTCCACAAGAAAACTGCACTGCTTGCGAAAAACCGCCGAGCGGAATGACGTTCAACGTCGCTGTTCCCGTCTGCCCGTCCTTAATGGTGATGTTGGCGGGAAGCGCTTGCACGATGTAATCCATGATGGTCACCATAACCGGGCTGTAGCTGGAGTCGGAGGCCGTAAGAACTGCATCGCCAGCATAGCTGGCAACGAGGTTGTGTGGGCCCCCGGGTAGCGTCGAAACAACCAATTGAGCTGTCAATCCGTACGAGCCACCCCCAAAGTTCACGGGATTCCCGAGCGTCGCCCTACCCAGTGTAGTTGTGCCATCCATAAAAATGACCATTTGCCCGCTTGGTATGTGCTGTTCGACGGGTGTAACCACAGTCGCGGTTAGCGTCACCGGGCTTCCCACCATCGCCGTCACTACATCTGCAGTCAAATTGGTCGACGATGCCGCAGTGCTAGTCACAGGTAAATAATAGAGGCTGGATGAAGACCCATTAACGTTACTGTCGCCGCTAAAAGTCAGCTTCAGCACATGTGTGCCCGGCGTCGTAAACGTTACAGGGACGAAATAGGAGTCGCAATACTTCGGGTCGACCGCGACCGGAACCGGTGTCAAAACGACGGGTGTTGGACCGGTGAGGTCGGTCACCGTCATCGTTCCGCCATATAGTCCGCACCAATTGTTCGTAAGTGCTACCTGTCCACCTAGCCGAACGGGAATGTTTACGATAGGAGTTCCCATCGGGAAGAAGTCCACTATCGCCGAATCCGCCTTGGTCACGGTGAAGTTGTAGCTTCCCTGGCTGCTGGAGAAACTGCTGTCACCCGGATAGCTGGCCAGGAGTTGATGCGGGCCAGCGTTGAGCACCGACGGCAGACATAACTCTCCATTCGGTACGCAGCTGGGCAGATACGCCACAATGCTCGACTGGCTGGTAGGCGCACTTCCTCCCATCATGAGCGTCGATTTCTCGCCGTAGTTCAGCGTAAGCGTGCTTGGTTTCAATCCGAATGCACCAAGCGTACTCGCCGGCTGCCCGTCCGCCAGCAACGTCAGCTGCCCAGTCGGATAGCCGGAGCCGGAATTGCCGGCCACAACAATGGCCAACGGAAACGGTTCGCCGTACTGCAGCGACACGGATCCCGTCGTAAACGAACCACCACCCATGGCTCCCACAATCGTCTGGCTCGGCTCGGGTGTGACCGTCACCTGCACCGGACTCGAGGTGCTCGAATAGTACGTCCCGTCGCCGCTATAACGCGCGGTTGCGCTGTACGTTCCACCCGGCACAGTTGTGGTGCTGAATGTAACGCTGCTTGGAGCGCCTGCCTTCAGTTGAGCCACGCCCGCATCGGAAACGTTGCCACTCGCATCGGTCGCCAACAATGTCACGAGACCTGTTGCAGAAGCGCATGCTCCGGAGCCGCTGCACTTAACCGTGGTCTTAAATGTGATCGGCGCGCCATGCGCGGTCGGCAATGTTTGACCGCCTCCCAACGCCAAGGTCGTCGTCGAGCCAATTGCATTGGCTGCAGTCTGCCAGTTGTTTACGAGTGCATTGGCGTCGAACGAGCCCAAGCCCGTAGCCAAGTCATAGCCCGTTCCTGTGGAATACCCGACGGTGTACTGCCCGCCCGCATCGGGCACTTTGTTGTCGCCATTGATGATGTCGTGATAAACGCCAGGAACGGAGGCCAGCCGGTAGAATACGTAGTTCGCCATGCCCTGTGGCTGGCCGTTCATCTTCTGATTGACCAGCGCCATGATTCCTGCCGCCGCTGGGCTTGAGGCCGAAGTGCCTCCAAAGCTGTAAAAGTATTGCCCGAAGCTGCAGTTGCCATACAGGCAAACCAGGTACCCGTCGTGGACAGCCGCCGTAAGGGAGATATCGGGCAGATCGCGCTTGCCATCGTTCGGAACGCCGAGCGCCGCCTGCCAGTTAGGCTTCGCGTACAAGGTGCTCACGCCACCGCCTCCACCAAGCAGCAAAACACCCATGGGATCGTTGCTGCTTTCGTTCCAGGCCTTCTCGGGAATGTACCCCAGCGCCGATAGGCCGGTTGTGGGATCCGACACGCTATTCCAGTAAGCGCTCGGGTTATCGATGTCGTCGAATTGTGTGCCCCCGACCGCGATGTTGTATGGAGTTGACGCGATTCCGTTGACCGCCAAGCCGGAGGCATAGTAGCCACCGCCTGGTGAATCACAACCCGCACCGCCGCTATCGCCAGCGGAAACAAAGGAAGTAATGCCTTCCGCCGCCGCTTGCTTCCACAGAGCGTTGTAAAAGGCGCTCTGCACCGGCCCAAGTGTCTGCTCGCAGGAGCCGTAGCTAGTGCTCATCACCGGGGCCAGATTGTGATCCACGATGTACGCTGCCGAGGCATCGATACCGTCCCCAAAATTGCTCTGCGATACCACGAACTTTATCGTCGCCCTGGGCGCGACCACTCCCGACCAGGTCACATCCAGTGTGGCCTCGGGTAGATCACTAAATGTTTGATTAGGATCATCGCCGTTGATGATCACGATAGGATCGTTTGCCGGCAGCCCAAGTAGCGCGCGGAATTCAGTCACGTCTTGCACGGAGATGTTACTGCGCCCGACGATGGCGATAGTTTGGCCGGTTCCGTCGATTCCCGCGTCATACAACGGTTGCAGGTTGTAAATCTTCGCGAAGTCCGCGGGCGTTAGGTAATGCCCTCCTCCTATTTCGAGCTTGCCTGTGCTCTTGTTGAAGTGCACCTTGCCGCCCGTCACCACTTCCGACATCCGCGGATCGCTATGCAGACGCACCACACCCTTGATCACCGGTTGCAGCGCGGCCGGAATCTGCATGTCGGTGGAATTGGAAATGAAGCTCAGGTCTTTGCCGTTGTGCTTATACGTGTAGCTATGCATCTCGGTGGAAAATGCATTCTCCACCTGCGACACGCTGCCACTGAAGATGACAAAGCGGCGGCTCTGCGATACTTCGTGCACCGTCATTCCCCGGCCCTGGAGCCATTGCTGGACCTGCGCGGCGTCCGCATCGGCGACGCCAAACTGCTGACCGAATTGCGCCGGAGTCAGCCATTTGTGGTAGGAAGGCGAGGAGGCATCATGCAGCGCAGCGACCAACTTCTCTGCCTCCAACTCCTGCTCCGCGCTGGGCGACAGAAGCAGAATCATCCTGTTAAGGTTTTGCCCGCCGGACATGCGCCCTGTTTCCGTACTCTTTGCGAGCAGACGTGAGGTTGTCCCTTCCACCGTCACCCGCTCTTCATTCTTGATGGTGCCCGCAATGCGCGTCTGCGACATTGCCGTCTGCCCAATCGCCAGACCTGCCAACACACTCGTGATTCCCGCGATACGTCTAAAACAGTTCTTATAGCTCAAGGGATGAATCCTCCTCATTAAATTGGCGAATCTCTAATAATTTTAGGAACCCATAGTAATAAGATTTTCCATTCGAGCGCCCGGAAATGCCCCTGAGGACTAGGGTCAAATCCTTGATCAGTTAATGAACGCTTGGCCCGTGAATACACCGAAATATGCACATATCTGGCCCTGCGGGGATTTCTTTCTCGAAAAGAAACGCGAGCGAGTTATGAATTACTGGGAGTGGATCTATGAACGACGATCAGTGCATGGGGACATGAACTGAAGTAAAACGCAACACCGCGCGCACCTTGATGGCGACTAGAATGTCGTGCCAGGACTGCAAGTTAAGCATGCTGCCAAACCACCTCTGAAATGCAAGTTCACATTAAAACGGTTCAACAAAGGTATCATGAGTCGGCGTAGCCTATCAATACCTGATTGCTGGGCCACCGGGCTAGATTCGCCTGCCCTGAGCCTGCCGAAGGGAACTAGCACCCTTCGGTTAATAGCCGAGGCGGTCAAAAATCTAAGTGCTCTACCTGGTGTCGCTTACAAGAAATTGCGCGTCACGATGCAAGACAAGCCGCGGCATCCCGTTCACACTCAAGGTTTTTCGGCGTGCTGTATTCCCTTTGGCGCACGAACCGAATCGAGAGGTTTTACAAGTAAGTCCCACGATACCGGCACTCGATCCGGTAAATAGCAGATAGTTGCGTCGCACGCCTGGTAGAGCAAAGTTCCCTTTAATGTGATCGACCGGCCGGCGCTGTTCTTGTTTTCGCCAAGGCTGGCCCTGAAAGTATCGCTGTAAGAGACGACCACATCCTGCGAGATTCGAAACTTGCCATCAAAGACGGGCGCTTGTTCGTGAATCGCCGGAAGGAAGAGCACTTTCGGTTCCGGATACTTCGCGGGGCGAAGATTGACCTCCGGAATCGGTTCCATCTCCAGCATGAGTGGCTTGTAACCTCGGGCGCCCGGTGCATATACATGAAGGTCGGGCGGCAGCGTAACTTCCAGCGTCAAGGTGACGCGGCTCCCCGGACCGACTACAACGTCGGACTGGCCCAACTGCAATTGCAGATGGGGCGCTGACAATGTGCGCAGATCAGATTCCGCCAATTCAGGGAAGAGCCTTGTGAGGATATTGTTGGCGGTAAACCGCGTGGCGTACTGCTTTTCAAAGAATGTTTCGCGGATTTTTCTGTCCGGCCCGATGTAGATAAATCCCGGGTATGCCATGCCTTCCGTGAAGCCTGTGGCTGTCGTATTCAGAACGCCGAAGCGCTGAATCAGTTCTGATTTCGGATCCGCAAGCAGCGGAAACGTGATGCCTTGCCGTGTGGAGAAATCCTTCAGAATCGGCTGACTGTCATAGCTCACTCCGGCCAAACCGATGCCGTGCTCCCGAAAACGCTGCTGTGCATGTTGCAACTGGACCAGTTGCAGTTTGCAATAGGGTCACCAGTCAGCGGAACGGAAGAACAGCAGCACCAGTCCATTCGGTCCCTTGAGGGAATTAAAGTCCTGGGGCTTGCCGAATTGGTCTGTGCCTCTCAGCTCCGGAATGCTATCGCCCGTTTTCAGGGTTGAGTTCGGAAGATCTGGCTGCCGAGCGGGCGCTGTCGAAATCGAGATGCCTCCTCCCGCCGCGAGGACAAACACGAAAACAACAATCCGAAGTTTGTTCATTGACGACCGTTCCTTTCCCCCACGAACTCTTTGATACTCTCCTCAAAATCGTCCTTGCTCTCGATGCCGTACTTGGTTTTTACAATGTGCCCCTCACGGTCAATAAAGAGAGTTTGCGGCAGAAACCGCAAGCCGCCATATAGATCGGCTACCTCGTTATTTCCTATGAGGATCGGGTAATTGACATTGCGCTCTTTGATGAAGTCAGCGATTGCCGTTTCCTGCCCGGCGTCGTCCATGGATATACCCACGATTTCCAGTCCCCGGGATTGGTATTGCTTGTAAAACTCCACAAGCCATGGCATCTCGATTCTGCACGGCGCGCACCAGGTAGCCCAGAAGTTCAGCAGCACAGCCTTGCCGCGAAACTCCGAGAGCTTTACGGAGCGTCCATCGAGTGACCGCAAAGCAAAGTCGGGTGCGATCTTCCCCTTGGAATTGTCTGCAGTTGTTATTATGGCAGATTGCCTCACAGAGCCGCCAGACGCATGAAGTCCGTAGTGGTTTAGCACGCCAGCGCCGACCACGGCGATCACGCCAAAAGTAATAAAGTAAATGCGTCTCACGATGTGGCTCCTGTATTCACAAGAATCTTTCTGCTAAGTGTCGGAGCAGAGGAATGCGATTCATCCAGCTATTGAGCAGCGCAAAATGCCTGGTGAAGACCAGCGCCCCAACTGCGATGAGCAAGACGCCGCTAGCCACTTCCACTCGATGCAAGTGCCGCCGGAATTTCCCATAAAACAATAGGAACCGATCGACACAGAGAGAAGTCAGGAAAAAAGGGACCGCCAAACCCAGTGAGTAAACTGCCAGGAGCGCGGCTCCTTGCTGAACAGTTGCCTCGGAAGCAGAAAGTGCCAGGACCGCCCCGAGAATCGGACCGACGCAGGGCGTCCATCCGAACCCGAAGGAAAATCCCACAACGAATGCACCTGTTGCCGTGCTCCCGCCCGAGATACCGCGCAGATGCCTATCAACCTATAGGAACTTAATGGGCAGCAGTCCCGTAAGATGCAGACCGAAGACGACAATGATCACGCCTGCAATTTTGCTGAGCAACGCCATGTGATGTCCGGCGAGCTGACCTAAGGCGCTCGCCACTGCACCAAGCGTCACGAAGACCAAACTGAATCCAGCAACGAACAAGGCGGAATTCAGCATGACCGCGCGGAACAGCCTGGCTCCCGGTCGTTTTAGCTCTTCCACGCCCGCGCCTGAAATCAACGACACGTAGCCAGGCACGAGCGGCAAGACACAAGGCGACAGAAAAGAAACCAGCCCCGCAAAAAACGCGGCCGCAGGAAGAGGCAGCGATGTCATGGCAGCTTCTTAGATTGAACCGTACCGCCGTGTTCTAAGAGACCCCTGTCCCGGCTCGATAAGCAGGGACAGGATTTTGGCATGACGATCGCGCCACTCGCGTGCATGCGGGCGCATCGCGGCGCTCCATGCGTGTTCATTGCTTGATCCACTTAGCGCCATCGACTTTTATGAACTCTTTGGTGCCTTTTCTTCCGGTAAGACGCAGCCAAAGAGGCCCACCTTCGTGCTCCAGCCGGACGTCGATATCAAAGAACGGACAGCATGCACGCTCCTGGATGACCCATTCCGACACCAGTTGAAATGTCGCCTTATCAGAGGGAAACGAAAACTCATATCCGTCCGGAAGCTCCCGAACGCCCGTCTTTAGCGAGCGCAATTGGGGACCGAGTTCGTCAAAATGGCGCTTCCGGAGCTCCGGAGTGAGCGCCAACCGGTCGCAGGCAAATGGGGATTCATGTTTCGCCGTTGGAGCTGCATCGGACGCTTGAGCGGCAGATGCTTGGCCGGAAGCACTATGGGAAGGCGTGAATGCACAGATGATTGCAAGAACGATTGTGATTAATGCGGTTTTCATTTTCTCTCCTCAATATTTTTGACTGCTCGAATCGATACGACAACTGTAACCATTGCTTCTCAGCGGCTGGCTGGTGGAATGATGCCGTTCATGCGCAGATACTCGACCATCTGACCATAGTGGTTTGATGAATGCGCCAATGCGTCCACGACCAGCCCCGGACGCGTTCTGTTGCTCATTGACTTGATTGTTTCTGATTCGTTCTGTTCGTTAATCGCGGCCGCAGCTCTGTGGAGGTACACAAATGAGCCCTTCAAGTACTCCATGATCTCGGCCTTTGTCTTAATTGAATCCGGCGCGGACTCGTCACGCTCCCCGTGGGGAGGTTTTTCGCCCAGAACTGCCGAAGCCAATATGTAGTTCGATGCAGCCAGATGTTTAACCTGCTCCGCGAAGGTCCGAACGCCCTCGAATTCACCATTGGTTGGCGCGAAGGCGTATTTATCCTCGGGCATGGCATCCGCGGCCGGAACCACCTCTTTTTCCACATTTGACACCCATACATCGAGTTCTTTACCGACACTGCGGCGTTCGTCCTGTTTGCTGGATTGCCCCGACAAGGCCGTGCCGGAAATCAGAAGAAATACAAACCCGAATACCAAGTACAGCTTTTGCATTTTCATTACATAGCTCCTCTTCAGAAGAATTTGCGTTGTGCCTATCCGGTTGATCCTCAAGCCTGTTCTTGACAGGTTACTTCGCGCTCAAACCGTTCCCCTCCCGGCGAATGGAGATCAGCTCCACAGATGTATCCGAGCTTTAGTTGCTGATATCGCGATGCTTTCTAAGGATTAGTTTTCAGGGAGAGGAGGGCCGCGATCAGTGTGAGAAGAGAAATCCGAGGGAGAGAATCCGAATAAAACTTCTGGCAGCCGGCTGGGCTCGGCTGCTTCTGATACCCACAAGCGCGAATGGGTAAGCGCAATTTTTCCAAAGGAGTGCGGCACAAGAAGATTTCGGAAGGGGCACTTCTCGGGGCTCGAACAGAGTGAATAGCCCCTCTTTGCGTCTTGATCAGTCGAATTCGCTCTTGCGGTTGCAATCTCGCAGCGATGCTTGCCATGCGCCTGGCAACATCTTGGCGTGGCGCGCTGGGGTGAAGCGCTAATCCAACAAGGAACGAAAAGCTGCGCGAACAAAGCTAGAGCGAACATCGCGCCCGCCAAGCGGCGCGGCAAGGTTCCTCGTAAAAGCTCAAATTGGCGTTCAACTGGCATCATCCGAAGGCTACAACTTAGAGTCGACTTTAAGTCAAGCAGAATTTTGAGAAATCTAGCCATGGACGCCGGCCCACGTATCTCCATGAATCCAGAACAGTTGGTTTCTTGGAAAATTTGGCCTGTCTATTTTAAGGATGTCCAGTTTTCGGAAAGATACTCTAAAATGCGTCCATGGCTCTCCTTTCGATTTCTAAGGTAGCTGCCCAAGTTGGGATTCGGCCATCTGCAATCCGCTACTACGAACAGATCGGATTATTGCTTCCACCTCAGCGAGTAGGCGGACAGAGACGCTACGATTCTAGCGTGCTCTATCGGCTAGCTGTCATCCAACGCGCGCGGGACAGCGGATTCACCTTGGACGAAATTCGACAGTTGTTCTTTGGTTTTCGTACTACCGTTCCAGCTTCCAGGCGATGGAAAACTCTCTCGCAGCGAAAATTCGCTGAGCTCAGCGTGCAAATGGACAACATCAGGACAATGCAGCGGCTGCTCCAAAGTATGATGACTAAATGCCGCTGCGATACCCTGGAGAGATGTGGCAGAGGGATTTTTCAGAGTGATTGCGCAGATTCTGGCGTGAAATCTCGGCCCAAGAAATCATCGACGCAGCTCCGTCACCTTCGACCTGGGCGGCAGCTTTGACAGCCTCACTAGGCTCCTCGGCGGGTCATATGTCCGCGTAGGACTTATAACTACTCCCCGAACTTCAAGATGAACCCAGTTTCGGTGCCTCCGACCAAGAAGAACCCCGGCGTTCTCACGCTCTTTGTCAAAGTTCTGATATATGAAGCCTCGGCCTGGAGACGTAGCGTCGGTATAAACTCCGCATGGTCGAGCAAGTCTGTGAAGCGATGTAGAGAGCAAATCAGTGAGTCCACATAGAGCGGGGCACAATCCAGTGAGCCTCTTACATGCATCGGGGTGCGCGAGCACGGCCATCAGTTTCGGAGTCCGCATGATTTCTGTGATCCGTTTAGGCAAATTTGCCCGAGAAAGCCAATCACCGGCCCAGCGCCTTGCGGATACCTGCCAAATGGTGCCAGCTGTGCCGTAATGCATGGTCCTCAATGACGAACTGCGCGGTGACCGGCGCGCCGAAGCTCAGCGAAAAGGGAGCTGCGCGATCCAATTCTTCATCCGTAAACGCGCGTACTGCGGCGGCCGCCTCCAGGCTGTTTCGGCGCAAGAGTTCGAGCGCGGCAGCTTTCGTCGCTCCATCCTGTTCCTTAGCATGCTTGGCATTCAACTCGGCGACCACCTCCCACGTGACGTCCGTAACACCCTTGCCGCTGGCGATTGCTCGCGCGACATCAATCTCGATCGGATAGACGCTGGCGACGTGGTGCACAATGACGCCCACCGAACGGCCGTCCGCTGCCGATACCGGTGTACGCCATTCCATTTCCGAAAGTCCCTCCGCAAACGCGGCCAAGCCGGCCGCGCCTTGCTCGATACGATCCGCTAGCAATTCAGCACGACGACTCACAGCGCCTTCGATTTTGTGAGCGGCGGTGGTCTGTGATGACATAATCATCTCCTTTTGTACTTCGATTTTGGCCGACCGGCAATTCGCCTATTCGGTTTTTTTCAATGCGGTCACTGTGCAACAAGAAAAAGATTCAATTCTTAGTAGGCTCTGTCCACTGGCTTCACTTGGGTAGATTGCACTGCTTTTTCCCCTCTTGCTTTGCGATATGATCTAGACCCTTCATTGCACTGCAATGCTGATTGTCGACGTATGGGAGATGGCGCCTGATTTCGCCGTCACCGCAATCACTGCAGTGCCGCGGTTGGTCACCCCATTGCTGGTGTATCCGCAAGAAACGAGAGTGAGTGCCAGAGTAATCACAGTTAGCGCGCCCGCGGCTATTCTGAGAAACGCAACCTGTGGCTCGCGCGTTCCTTTCTGAAATGAGGCTAGGGTCCCAATGAGCCCGAAGGTCGCTGCAAATAAACCAAATCCCATCCAGCCGATCGTCTGCCCATAGCGAAGCACCGCGGCTGATGTTGTTACGGTCATCATCGTGGTGGCCGCTCCCCCGTTTGGGGTGACCATCGGCGGATTAAAGTTGCATGTGATACCGGTCA
>JBGOTL010000018.1:0-42211 GCA_041476465.1 Candidatus Acidiferrum sp.
ACCGCCAGCCTGCTGCGCCGCGCTGGGCAAACCGATATTGCCATCGTCGAGCCGTCCGATCGGCATTTCTATCAGCCGCTCTGGACCCTGGTCGGCGCGGGCGAGGTCTCCGCGAATTCCACTGTCCGCAGCGAGGATCGCTACATCCCCCGCGGCGTGCACTGGATTCAGGATTCCGTTGCCGAAGTGTCACCCGACCAGAACAAAGTCACCACCAGCTCCGGCGGCGAAATCCACTACGACTTTCTCGTCGTGGCCGCGGGCGCTAAACTCAATTGGAGCGCCATCCCCGGCCTGCAGGAAGCCATCCGCCGCGGAGACGCTTCCAGCAACTACGACTTCGACCTCGCTTCCAAGACCTGGGAACTCATCCGCAACTTCAAGGGCGGAACGGCCCTGTTCCACATGCCCGGCGCACCCATCAAGTGCCCCGGAGCGCCGCAAAAAATCATGTACCTCGCCGCGGACTATTTCCGCAAGAAAGGCCTGGCTCGCCAGAGCAAAGTCATTTATGGCTCCGCGCTGCCCACCATCTACGGCGCCAAGGAATACGCGGTGATCCTCGACCGCGTCGTCGAACGCTACGGCATCGAAACGCGTTTCCAGCACGAGCTCGTCGAAATCCTCCCCGAAAAAAAAGAAGCCGTCTTTCAGCTAAAAAATAGCCCGGAAAAACAGCGCGTCTCCATACAGTATGACTTCCTGCACGCGGTTCCCCCGCACAGCGCGCCTGATTTCGTCCGGCAAAGCCCCCTGGCCGATCCCGACAATCCCGCAGCCGGCTGGGTCAAGGTGGACAAGCACACCCTGCAGCACGCCACGTACGCCAACGTCTTCGCGGTGGGCGATGTCGCCAACACTCCGAACGCGAAGACCGGAGCGGCCGCCTCGCGTCAAGCGCCGGTTGTCGCCGCCAATCTCCTCGCGGCCATCGAGGGCAAGGAACTTGCGGCACGTTACGATGGTTACATTGCCTGCCCCATCGTCACCGGCTACGGCCGCATGCTCCTGGCCGAACTGGATTACACCGGGAAACCCTCGCCTCGTATTCCCGGGATCAATACATTCCGCGAACGCTACGACATGTGGCTTCTGAAAAAATACGGACTGCCGTGGCTTTACTGGAATGTGCTTCTGCGCGGCCGCAAGCTGCCCATCGAGAAGATTCGCGAATCGCAGCAAGCCCTGCTCGCCGCCGGCACGGCCGTCGAGCCACAACGCAAAACCTGAACTAGCTTTTCGCTTTAAGGTTGTGTAGGGGCACGGCTTGCCGTGCCCGGTCCTCATGTTTGTGGGACGTCCATTTCCCTGTCCCGAGCGGAGCCGAAGGATGGCTGTGCGCTGTTCCAGATTGGGAAGAGATACCCCCCACCCTCGGGGGGTCTGTAACAGATACAAATGAAATGGATTGGAGTATACGGAACTTAGAAGTGTGTACGGAAAACTGGATGTGGGCAGGGGGGTATACCCCCTCGTTGTGACAACAAGTGTGCGCAGCGAATTGAAAGGAAAAGAGTTAAAGGGTGTTGTGTTGAACCAGAATGGCCCGCCTTCGCCGAGGCTTCGACGGGCGAAGTGGGTAGAACTCTCCCGTGCCGTGAGAAGAGCGCTGCCGGAGAGCATGAGGCATGATAGCATGGAATACACTATCTGTCAATTACTTTAGTGGTATCATTCGAACAGAACGGGAAGCCTTTGCAACTGCAAAGGTTATTTCTTGAGGTCGGCGATTAGCGCCCCAACCCGGCTGGGGACCGGTTCGGGGTTAACGCCGCCGAGGACGGGGCACCCAAAATCATTTACGGAATCAAACCCGGGACACCCGTCCAGCCCTGGGCCATCAACCGGATTTCACTTGTCCGGTAAGCGCTGCGTTTACCAGGCACAACAGCTCAAATCCATGCATTTCTGGTAGAGCTCAGATATAGGTCAGCGGTGCAAATCAGTGCTAAACTCACGCCAAAAGAGGCGTACTTCCATGACAGAAGGCGTCTACTCCCCTCGGGTATCGTTAAAAGGTGGTCAGGAGTAAACTCGCGAAATGATGAAAAAGCTCCGATTTCTGGTATCGCTTCACACCCGCGAGAACGATTTCCAAGTGGCACAAGGCCAATCCGCAGAAGATACGGCACGCAAACTGGGGAGCGATGTGGAAATCATCTTTGCCGATAACGACGCGGTGAATCAGAGCACGCAACTTCTGAAGGCAATCCAAGGCCGGGTTGAGTCTCGACCCGATGCGATTGTGGTGGAACCGTTTGGGGGCACGGCCATGCCTCAGGTGGCCCGGGCCGCCTGCGCCGCCGGAATCGGCTGGGCAGTCTTGAACAAGAGGCCGGATTACTTGCCGGGCCTCCGCAGGACGGCAACCGCACCCATTTTTGCTGTCAGTTCCGATCACTTTGAGATTGGACGCATTCAAGGAAAACAATTTGCAGTGTTGCTGCCCGGAGGCGGTTCTGTTCTTTACATCAAAGGACCTTCGCAGAGTTCCGCGGCTCAGGAGCGTGAGTTGGGGATGCTGGAGAGGAAACCGTCGAACATTCAATTGGCGATGCTGAAGGCAGAGTGGACAGAGGAAAGTGCCGGGCGGTCGGTGCGGTCTTGGCTGAAACTGGCTACTTCACAAAGCTCGTCGATTAAGCTCGTTGGTGCGCAGGATGACTCGATGGCCATGGGCGCTCGCAAAGCATTTCAGGAGATCACCAACGAAGCAGAACGCTCGCGATGGCTGAGCTTGCCATTCACCGGATGTGATGGTCAGCCGGCGACGGGTCAAGTCTGGGTACGTGAAAAACGGCTCGCGGCGACGATTCACATTCCGCCGCTCGCGGGACAAGCGATGGAGATTCTCGCAAAGGCAATTCAGGACGGAACCCAACCGCCTGAGCATTTCTTGACCACGTCGTTCTCAATTCCTCCCCTCGAATCATTGGTTCCGAAAATTCGCGAAGGTGAAGAACACCATTGAGAGTGACGGATGGCCGGCTACTGGGTAACTTGGGTACTGGGACCCACATGGACGGTTAGCGCGTTTACGAGCCACTTCCCGGTTGGCAGGCAATGCGCGGCATTAGCAGATTCAGCCCGGATGTATACTAGCCTGTATCAATGAGGCAACAGGGAACGGACATTGTTACGAGATAAAACTAAGGCTTGATCACTTTTTCGCAACGGCCACGCTCTGAACGCTTCCCGGAGTATCTAGGAGAAATTACATGCAATCTGTAGGTGTGATTCGTCAACTTGCGCGTTATCCTGTCAAATCCATGCAGGGTGAGGCGCTGCATTCCGCTGCCCTGACCCTTCAGGGATTCGACGAGGACCGGCGCTACGCGTTCGTTCAGACGGCCTCGCACAGCTCATTTCCGTGGCTCACCGCGCGCGAGCTGCCGGAGTTACTCTATTACCGAACCTCGGTCGAAAGGGCGGGTTCGCCAGAGGTGTTGGTGACGGTGGCGACGCCCCGCGGCGAGAACTGGGCCGTTGGGAGCGACGAACTCCGCAAGGTGCTCGAGACCCGATCGGGAAGGCCGCTCTTTCTGCTGCGCGACTACCGAGGCTCGTACGATGTCGCGCCAGTTTCTCTCATCAGCCAGCAGACGGTCGTGCGTATCGCACAAGAAAGTGGAACGAAGGAAGATTCGTGGCGGTTTCGCCCCAATCTGCTCGTCGATTTGACGGAAGCCGAGGCTTTCGACGAATTGAAATGGGTCGGGCGAACTCTTCGCATTGGGAACACAGCGAGAATCGCGATCACAGAAGTTGATCAGCGCTGCGTGATGATCTCTCTCGACCCGGCCACCGGCGAGTCAAGTCCAGAAATTCTGAAATGCGTCGTTCAAAAGCACGGGAAGTGCGCGGGAATCTACGCGACGGTCCTCGCGCCCGGCGAGGTGCGGACCGGCGACACTATTTTGCTCGAAGCGTAGGGCAACGGCATTCGCCTACTGGAAGACTATGCCAGTGCCTTGAGGCTTACCTTCAGATGCCCGGCGGTTACTTGGACGTATAGCCGGATTATCGGAGAGATGCTGTACCAGCGCTCCATTTGTCCGAGTAAGGCAAGAAACCGCAACGAGACGAACTTTCGTGTGCAGTTTGATATAGTTCGCACTAATTGGGAACGTGCATCGGATTGATTGGAGGCCTCGCAGATGCGAAAACTCATCGTGGTGCTCTTGGCGGTCGGGCCGGGAGTGCTTGCTCAAGAGCAGAAGGTCGAGCCGACTTGGTTGTACCGCGAGGTGTCCGCCCTCCGCGAGCACCCTATTGACCTAACCAGTAACTCCTGCCATTACACTCCGATCTTTGGTGAGGGAGACGTTGCGTCCCGGGTGCCGAAGAGTGTAACCCGCTTCGGAGAACTGACGGTTGATGCGCACGGCGCTTGCCAGACAGTCGAGTACCCGCGCCAAGAAGAGCTCTATTTCGTGCGCGAAGGGAGCGGAGTTCTGCGTTACGGTGGCGAATCCCATCCTTTGGTCCAAAATGATTTCACATATGTGCCCCCGGCCGCCGGGCACAGCGTCTCCAATCCGTCTAACCAACCACTCCGGATCGTCGTCACCACCGTCAAAGTCCCTGCCGACACTCCGATTTCGCAACCGGCGAAGTTAGAGGTGGCGAACCTGGACGAACTGAAGGAACAGACCGTAGGAGGTCATCCGAAGTCCGTGCTCTACAAGCTTTTAATCGGGCCTCGTACCGCCGCGCGTGACCGGATCAACGCGGCCTACACCGTCGTCGACTTTTTCCTGATGGACTTCGCGCCCAATGGCACAAATTTTCCTCACCATCACGAGCAGGCGGAAGAGATTTATCTCGTGCTGGATGGCGAGGGACAGATGGCCGCGGGCGGGGGGATGGACGGAGTCGAAGGCCTGCATCCCGCCAAGCCGGGAGATGCCTATTATTTTCGCCCCAATTGTACAGTCGGCTTCTACAACCAGAACCAGCCGGACGCCAAAGCTCATATTCTTGCCGTAAGGGCCTTCGTCCCGCTCCCAAAGAATTCCGACTGAGTTGAATCCCAAACGTCGAGTCCGTGCGTCCATCAGGAGTTAACGATCTCTAAGCCCACCGTCGGTACCTATTGCCGTCCAATGGGCCTATCGTCGTTCTTGCTGAGTAGCCTCGTGAAGCCTCCTCGCCCGGCCCGCTTGACCAGTAAGAACGCCCCGGTTCCGACTACCAAACCTGTTCCCGCTGTCGCCAGCGTCCAACCCAGCCCTTGCGGTTCTAGGAGCGAGAACATCGTCGCGAGAATGACCAGATAAACGGTCATCCCTCCCAAGGCCTTGGCCATCGTTTTCAGAATATTCCATTTGGAGTCGGCTTCCGGCTCTTCATAAGTGCTGCTCAGCTGCGTCATTTCCTTAGATTTGGATGACAGGTTGAGACTCCACCACGTTGCTCCGGCAAGCAGAAGAAGCTCGAGCGGGCGCATGTGCCCTTGAAAGGGCGTGTATTCATGAACCTCTAATGAGGGAGGAACGACCGGATACAAGGCATGCCCAACGGTTCTGGACACGCTCTCCGTCAAGGGGCTTACGATCAGGGTGTACAAAAGACCGATCACTCCCGAGGACAAGAAATCGATGAAGAAAGTAGACCTGAATTTCTCAGACCGCTGGTCGAACGGCTTGGTCAGAACACGCGCCATCCAGAAACCCAGCATGGTCCCCCCAAACTCAAACGGCAGGTCGATTTCATCGTTCGAATGAGGATTGCTCAAATAACCCGCCTTTTCTGCCCATGCCGTGCAGAAAAACCAGAAGAGTCCGACATTCATGAGAATTCGCGCAAACTGCAGCACCTGGTCGAGATCCGTCGATACGTCCCAAGCCGGCGCACTCAGGCTGATCGGACCCCGATCCCCAAAAGCCCTGTAGATTCTCACAATAGCAAGGGGAAAAAGAACGCTGACGATTGCAGGACCCATAAGGAAATCGTTCCAGTGCGAGTATTCGAGCCGGTACAGAAAATCGGCGAGCGAGGGAACGATTCGATTCAGTCCGTTGTGAATCCACGTTCCAGGCCCGAAAAAGTGGTGGAGGTTTTTGAAATAGAACTTGCCATCGTTTCTGAATTCGGCAAAGAAGCCGATGGTAACGGTGGCAAGCAGTGAAAGCAAAAGACGGATTTTCGGTGGAACCGGGAAGGTCTTTGATGAGAATAAAATTGTGAGAGCCACAGCGGCGCTGGCCATGGCCAGCATTCCGGAATTCCTGGCCCACGGCAGATAAGGCCGAGCCGTCTCCAAATTGGCGCGCACCCAAGCCCAGTAAAGCGCAGTATAGCCAGTCACAAGAAAGATCAGAAACGAGACGCCCAGGAAAATCATGGTAAGCACGACAAGGCGGTGCTTCCAGGCACTCATGCTTTCTTCCACAGGTTCAGACTCCCGATCAGGAACGGCTCTACCAACCAAATGAAAGCGAAGATCACCGCGTTTTTGGTACTGGCCGTGTGCCAGAGTTGGGTCGCATCATGGCGGTCGTCCGTCATCGTCGTGATATTACACCTGGGCACATGAAATTAATTGAACAAGCCTGGTTAGTCGTGCGGGCAATTCCACTTGTTCGATTGGCGCGGCTACCAAGCATCTTGGCTCGGCCGTTTTCTTGGCGGGCTGCAAGTACAGCCTGCACCCGACGGAACATTCCTTTAACCAGTTTCGCCTTTCGCCGCGCTTAGAGCGGGGCCGCGCGCTCGGAGATGTAGCGCTCGAGCTGGGATTGGCGAGGCCCGATGTAGTGAAACGCCTCGGCCCACTCCACACCATACTTCCGGCCTAGCTCCTTATCTGACAGAACCCCGCGCTGATACGGTGAGTCGTAATCCAGAACGATGTTCTTGATGTACGCACGGTTGGCGGTGTCATCATCGCCGCCGAGAACCGGCAGCCGCAGTTTTTGTCCGGCAAGTTTCGTGCGCAGGCGAGCACCGTTCTCCCCGCAAGGCCCCTGAGTTTTGTTCGCCAGATTGGCTTCCACTTTGCGATCGATCCACGGAGAAATGTCCACTATGCGGTTGACGATTTGCGGCCCGCGCGCGAAATAGTATTTTTCCTGCACCGCGTGCGGTTGCAGGCCCGCGGCGAGTTGCTCGGGATAATCAAGGTCCATGCCCGCCATCCAGCAAGACGCTTCCACCACTTGCGCGGTAACGTAATGGTCAGGATTTTCTTCGTAAATTCCCCAAGGGTCGTAGCAAACAATGGTGTCAATCTTCAGAAGTCGAATCAGATGGATAAGCCGCGCCCGCAGTTCAACGCGTGAGATTTCGTCCATCTGATGATTGCGATATTCCAGGTTGAAAACCTTTTGCAGCCCAAGCGCTTTTGCAACCGCTTCGGTGTCCCGCTCATTATCTAAAACGCGCTGGCCAGTGGTGCCGGACCCGGCCATTTCATCGTTGGTCGTACGAATGAGATAGCCTGTGTAGCCTTCGCTGACGAGTTTAGCCACCGTGCCACTTGCAAAGATGGGGATATCGTCAGTGTGGGGCTGGATAGCGGCGAGAACTTTGCCGGCATGAGGTTTGCCCGAAGCGGGGAGCTCGATGAACACGCCTTCGGTCGTGGCCGACCGGGCACCTTGGGGCGGAGCGCCGGCCTGTTGCGCGATGGCCGATCCGCCAGTGCTGAACAACGCTCCACCGACCAGAAAATCACTGAAGAAATCTCGACGTTTCATAGACGGCCTCCGAAGCAAGCCGCGCCGGGTCCCCGAGAGTCAACTTCGATCCGACCTGCGAACCCCAGGCTTTAGGCGACAATTCCGCGGACACTGCTAAAGTTGTCGTAGGTTAGTCTAGAATGGCACGAAGTACCATCTCGATTACCGCGTTCTATAAAATAGGATGTCAACAAGAAATACTTCGCCTGCGGTCTTAACTCCTGGTAAGTCGGATTACCGGACAAGTGGATTTACCGTGAGCAACCATCCCGCATTGGGCCACGCAATCCTTTAACGAAGAACACAGCCAGGAGTGTCTGTGCCACGAAAGGCGATGGGTACCCGCAGCCGGCGAGACGCCAGCGCAACACAGAGCGAGAGTCACCGGTCTCCTTCGGCTTCGCTCCCTTCGGCCACGCTCAGGGCAGGCAGGACAAGTTCCGACCGGCCATTACGACGCCAGAAGCTCGCTCACCGCGCGGTGTGCCTGGTCAATCGCTACATCCGTGTAGGCGCTGGCCCCCGCGTCGGAATTGGCGATGGCAATTCGTCCATATGGCTTTCGCCCGAGCACCCAGGGCTGCTCCCCTTCTTTCCACTGCGGATCGAACAGGGAGTAGCGGTTGTATTCATAAGCGTAGCCGTGCGCCCAGCGGTTCACGGTGATGCCCGTGATGTCCCGCGCCGGATCGAAGCCCCCGGAGCCCAGCATTCTGCCCAACTGGTCCCGGATGTTTCGCTCGAATTTTGCGAACGGCGTCTGCAGCAATTCAGCCCGCCCCGCGCGGTGCTGGTCGCGCGGCGGAAGTCCCGGCTGGCACGGCGTGCGCAGCATGAAGAGCACCATGGGTTCTTCGGGACGGCTCGGAAATTTGTACTCGCCAACGCTCACGGGGAAATCGAGCGCGGTGTAGTTATGAAAGCCCGCGGGCGCAAAGATGTGGCGAATGCCCAGATTGTGGAAGGCCGTCCAGTTACGCAGCGCGACGTGGGTATAGACGAGCGGCTTCTTCACCAGAAAAGCCAGCGATTCCTTTTGTTTGTCCGGCAATTCAGGGCACAGATAGGGAATCATTCCGTTGTAGCACGCCAGCACACAGCTCTTCCCCTGCACGCGATACAACTTCCCGCCGCGCATGTAGCTGACTTGAACTTCCTTCGATGCATCATCCAGCGCACCCTGGTGCGCAACATGGACCACGGTACTATTCAAACGCACTCGCACAGGCGTGCCCGTTTCATCCAATTTGCTGTAGTCAGCGCGCGCCGTGACCACATCCTCCATGGTGTGCCCCGGCATCGCCGCGGGGATCATGGAGCGCACCAGCAACCGCGCAATGGACGCGTTGCCGTCGGGAAAGTGAAAGATGTATGGCTCTCCTTCCTCGCGCCGGCCGATTCCCAAACCATCAAAACCCGGATACTGCAATGCCCCGTAATCATCCCCGGAGTAGTAGCAGGTGAGCGCGGAGACGGATTCAATGCCGACGCAGAACAGATCGTGCGTAAACGTCTGAAAAAATGGCAGCGCTTCCGGGCTAAGCTTGCAATAATCCGTGAGGTAGGCCGCGTAGCTGATGCTGGAAAGTTTTGCCAGCTTCTCCTGCTTCGAGAGACCTGCCAGGTGGTCCACCTTCTCGGTATAAACCCGCGCGATGTCTCTCCGCACGGTACCCGAAAGCGGCGCCTTCGCCAGAAATTCCGGCCAGGGCGTGGTGTTCATTCCGGTCACCAGGCGGTCTTCGCCAAAGGCCTCTTTGTCAAAAAAGGCGGCGGTGCCCAGCTTCGAAAACAATTTCTGGTCGTAGTCTTTGTAAAACTTATTCGTCTCGATCCCGAGTTCCGCGAGCAGTCCCTTGGCTACTTTGCTGTAATCCCCAGGGTTTTCGATGGACTGCGTTCCGCCATAGCTCAGCAGCATTCGCCCGCCAGCGCTGAATTCATTGCGCTTGGCGTGCCCGCCAAAATCATCGTGATTATCCAGAATCAAAATCCGCGCGTTCTTTCCCGCGCTCTTCCGGAAAAAATATGCCGCCGCGAGTCCGCTGATCCCGCCGCCCACTACCACCAGGTCGTACAGATCGTCGGTCTTCGTGGCTTCTCCAAACGAATCCGCGCCTTCGCCGTCGCGCAGCCGGTGCGCCAACGTAAACGATCCATCGTGATTCCCGCGCATGCCCATGCGCGCCGGCGGGTAGTAGTCCGCCGCCTTCTCCGGCGCGAATTCATCCAGCGCCCCCGCCGCCAGCAGCGTCACCGCGCCAAACGCGCCTCCCAGCAGGGCGCCACTTGCGCCCACCGCCACGCCATTCAAGAAGTCGCGCCGCGTGATCTCGCGGTGCATTCCCAAATCGCGGTCTTTTTTCTCGTCGCTCATCCGTGTTCCTTTCCAGGCCCACAAGCGCGGCAAATTATAGCTGGCATTCGCGCATCCTTACACAATTATAGTAGCCTTCCCCTCGCAGTCTCTTCCCCTCTTTTTTGTGACCTCCGCGGTTTATGCGTTTTCCCATCGGCGAGCACGCAACGTCTGTTGACTTGCCTCGGTATGCCCTCTAAGATGCCTTCCTGCATACGGATTAAAACCCTTCATGATTGGCCAAACGGTCTCCCACTATCGCATTATCGAAAAGCTCGGCGGCGGCGGCATGGGTGTCGTCTATTCCGCGCACGATACCGTGCTCGATCGCAAAGTTGCGCTGAAGTTTCTTCCCCCAGATTCCACCAAAGACCGCCCGACTTTGGAACGCTTTCTCCGCGAAGCGCGCGCTGCCGCCGCTCTCAGTCACTCCAATATTTGCACGGTCCATGAGATCGGCGAACACGAAGGCCAGCCCTTCATCGTCATGGAGTTGCTCGAGGGGCTGACCCTCAAACACATGATCGAAGGCAAGCCCCTCAAAACCGATCGCATCCTCGAAATTGCTATTCAAATTGCCGACGCGCTGGATGCGGCACACGCCAAAGGCATCACCCATCGCGATATCAAGCCCGCCAACATCTTTGTTACCAGGCCCGGTCAGGCCAAGGTCCTGGACTTCGGCTTGGCCAAGCTGACTTCGCTGCGCCTCTCCGGCCAGGACACCGTCGGCGCTCTCGGCCGCGAATCCACCGTACTCAATGACAATCTCACCGGACCGGGGACTGCGGTGGGGACCATTGCGTATATGTCGCCCGAACAGGCCCTCGGGCAGGACCTCGACGCTCGCGCCGATCTATTCTCCTTTGGCGTCGTGCTCTATGAGATGGCCACCGGCAAACAAGCTTTCGAAGGCAATACCTCTGCCGTGGTCTTCGACGGCATCCTCCACGGAACGCCCAACCCGCCAACCAGCGTAAATCCGGAAATCCCCGTCCAGTTCGAGAACATCATCATCAAAGCGCTCGAAAAGGACCGCGAGCTGCGCTACCAGACCGCCGTGGAAATGCGCGCGGACCTGAAGCGCCTCAAGCGCGATCGCGACTCCGGTGGCCGCGTCACCCCTCCCAAGGGCTCGCCCGCCGCAACCGCGGAGCACCCTACGTCTGCCCGCACGGAAAAATCCGTTGCCGTCCTTTATTTTGAGAACCTCAGCAGCGCGAAGGAAGATGAATACTTCCGCGACGGCATGACCGAAGACATTATCACCGAGCTCGCGAACATCAAGGACCTCAAGGTCTTTCCGCGCCCGGCCATGCTTCCCTACCGCGATAAACCGGTCACCGCACCCCAGGTGGGGCAGGAGCTGAACGCCTCTTACGTCCTCGGCGGCAGCCTTCGCCGCTCCGGCAATCGCCTGCGCATCACCGCGCAGCTGGTCGAAACGCGCACCGGCCACACGCTGTGGGCGCAGCGCTACGACCGCGAGTTGGCCGACGTCTTCGAAGTTCAGGACGAGATTGCCCGCAGCATCGCGCAGGCCTTCCGCATCAATCTTTCTCCGCAAGAAGAAAAGAAGATCGCCCTTAAGCCCACCGAGAATTCTCTGGCCTACGATTATTTCCTTCGCGGCCGGAGCTACACGCGCCGCGAAAGCCTGGATTTTGCGCTGCAGATGTTCGAGCAGGCCGTAAAGCTCGATCCAACTTTCGCTTCTGCTTATGCGGGGATCGCCAACGCTTGCGGGATGAATTATGAATATCACGGCCGCGACAAGACCTGGCTTGAGCGCGCGGAGGCTGCCTGCAAGCGTGCGCTGGAACTCGATCCACAACTGGCTGATGCTCTGGTGGCACAAGGACGTATTTGTTATGGCCAAGAGAAACATGAGGAAGCAATTCGTTGCGCACTCAAAGCCATTGAGCGGAAACCGGACTGCGAGGGCGCCTACAATGTTTTGGGCCGGGCTTATTTTGCTTCTGGACGGTTCCAGGAGGCGGCGGACCTGATCGAACGGGCCATCGCAGCCAACGGCGACGACTACAACGTTTACATCCCGTACATGCAATCCCTGCAGCGGCTCGGCAAAGAGGAGAAAGCTCGTCGCTTCCGCGATATGGAAGTCCTAATCCTTGAGCGCCAGCTCGAAGTGGTGCCGGAAGATGTTCGCGCGCGCGGCTTGCTCGCCGCGGACTACGCCAACTTTGGCCGGGTCGACGATGCCATCCGGCAAGTCGAGATGGCCCTGACCCTAAGGCCCAACGATTCCAGCGTCATCTACAACGCGGCTTGCACCTACGGGGCGCTCGGCAAGAAGGCGGAAGCAATAGCCACGCTGCGCCGTGCCAAGGAAGCCGGCTACTCCAATGACGACTGGGCGCAGCAGGATCCCGATCTGCTCTGCCTCCATGATGATCCTGAGTTCAAAGCTCTTTTCCCCGCGGCTCGCGCCGCAAATTAATTTCTTCAGTCCGTTTGCTTCATTCTCAATCCAGCGAAAAGCAGTCGCAGTATCTACCTCTCACAATCCCCTCTTCATCTGTACGTGGCCACCACTTCGCCATTTTCAATCTTCAGATCCGCGATATTCACCGGCAGCCGCAGCCTCTCGCGATTCACCGGTGATTCCATCAGGTGCTTCACGGCGCTCTGCATCGCGGATAGCGGAATAGAAAGCGACCCGATCTGCCCGCTCACCGGCTCAAACCGTATATACCCGTCCGTGGTGCCGAGGCGCCCTTCCAGCTGCAGCGTCATATCCTTGCCCAGCATATTAAACAGCACATAGGCCTTCGCGCGGTCTTCGATCAACTGGATCTTTACGTCTCGCACCGACGACCGTGCGCGTTCCACATCCTCCGTCGTTGGCGCTCCTCCCAGGCTCGGCGCCGGAGTGGGCGCTCCTGTCGTGTTCGGCAGGCCAGTCGTTACAGTTTCCCGGCTTACTTTGGGCACCGCGTTGGCATCGCGGGAACCCATGTCCAGGTACATGCCCAGAAACGAATTCAGCTCCGTCTCGTCCAGCCGCAGGGTTGCTTCATGCCCGCTCAGCACCGACCGCTCCACCTGCGCAAACTTTTCTTCCACTCGTGCCGCTGTCTCGGGACTCGTCTCTATCGCCGGTACCTCGACCTTGTGCAGCATCATGATCAGCGTGATCAGCGAGTACCCATACGAAATCCACCGCACAACTCGCCACGCGATCCGCCAGGGGCTGGCCTTCTTCGGAGCCACAGGAATGGCCAAATTCCCGGTGGCGGAGTTGGTTGAAGTTGCCATAGGAAAACCCTAGCCCCCGCAATGGATCGCGGCAATAGACCCACCGGCAGAAAGCCGCTAATTCGGCACCTGTCCTGTTTCGCAGGGTATGCCTACTCCTCGAATTGCAATTGTTCAGGAAACCGAGGGTTTCAGAAATGCTCTTGACTTTCGCTTTTTATTCGCCTATAGTGCGGGGCGGTAGAGGAAACGGGAAACGGCCCTGTGTCCTTACAAGCCCCCGGGTGAACCCTTCGGACTTACAAGCCTGAGGGGTAAACCCTTCGGCCTTTCGGGCCTCAGGGTAAAGCGGCAACCGGCTCCATTGTCCTACGGACTCTCACGAGCCGGTTGCCGTCCGTTGAAACTTCCGAGCCGTAAGCGGGGTGAGGGGTCTACTCGAAAGAGAGGTCCCTCGATCCCGAGCCGATCAAAACCTTCGGCCCTTACTCGGGAGACAGTATATGCGTTCCGCTTCCCTGTGTTGACCCCGACCTGGTCGGGGTCACAGTTAAAGTTAATAGGAGCTGCTATGGACGTTTATATGTGTGACCGCGAAGCGGTCAACTGTGTCGAAAACGTATTCCCTACTTCAGCACCCGAGGCAATGCACGCGGGGCAAGAAACTGTAACGCAGGGCGACAGCCCCGTGGATTCTTCTGAAACGTTACAGACGGAGCCGGCGGCGGAGAAAAATCCTTGGTCCGCCTGGGCGTGGCTGGGGCTGTGCAAAAATTCCAGCCGCAAAATCCCGAACATCGTGCACGTGGATGTGGACGCGTTTTTTGCTTCGGTGGAGCAGGCGCTGAATCCCAAGCTGCGCGGGAAACCGGTGCTGGTGGGGCGCGGGGTGGTGGCGTCGGCGAGCTACGAAGCGAAGTTTCGCGGCGTGCGCACGGCGATGAGTTTCCGAGAAGCGCTGCGCATCTGCCCGAAAGCGGTGGTGGTGCCGGGACAGTACGAGCACTACGCGGATTTCGCGGAGCGCGTGCGGCGGATTCTGGAGACGTACACGCCCGCGGTGGAGACCGCGGCGCTGGATGATTTTTATCTGGATTTTGCAGGGACCGAGCGGCTGTATCCGGATTATGCGGCGACGCTGCGGCGCGTGCAGGCGGAGGTGCTGGGGCGCACGGGGTTGAACGTGAGCGTGGGCGCGGCACGGACGAAGGTGGTGGCGTCGATTGCATCGCGGCTAGAGCGGCCGCGTGGGTTTCGCATTGTTGCAGCGGGCGAAGAAGAAGCGTTTCTAGCGCCGCTGGCGGTGGAGAAGCTGCACGGGATTGGCCACGTGCATGCGGCGACGCTGGCGGAACGCGGCGTGACGACGATTGGGGAATTGCGGCAGGTGCCGAAGGCAGCGTTGCAAGCGGCGTTTGGCGAAGCGATTGGCGAGCAGATCTGGGAGCGCGCGCGCGGGCTGGACGGGCGCGAGGTGCTCCTGCCGTCCACGCCGAAGTCGGTATCGCGCGAGACAACCATTGAAGGCGGCACGATCGATACGGAATTTATCGGCGGACTGCTCGAGTATTTGTGTGAGCGGATTGGCTCGACGCTGCGCGAATACAGAAAGCAGGCGCGCACCATCGGATTGCGGCTGCGCTATGTGGATTCATTTTCGGCGCACCAGACGGTACAGTTGGCGCGGGCAACGAACGATGAACGCGAACTGCTAGTTGCGGCAAAGGGTTTATTTTTGAAATTATTCACACGGCGCGTGGCGGTGCGGCTGGCCGGCGTGAACGTGGTCAATCTCGAAGCGGATAAGCGGCAGCACGAGCTGTTCGATGGTGATGCGAACCGGCGGTGGTCTTTGAATCGCGGCATGGATTCGGTGCGCGGGCGCTACGGCTGGAACGCGGTGTTTTACGGCAAAGGCCTCGAGCTGCGCGAACATTATGCGGCGAAACAAAATGGGCTGGTGCTGTCTACGCCGTGTTTGTCGCGATAAAGAAGAAAAAGCAATGACTGAGTTTTCCCTCCCGTTCCCTGCCCTGAGTTTGCACTGACAAAAAACCAAAGATGCCGGCCTAACCCTTCGCTTCACTCAGGGTAAAAGGCCGGCGCTACATTCCCTTTTCGGACCGGGGCTTCTGTGTTCGTACATTTGCATTGTCACAGTCACTATTCGTTTTTGCGGGGCGTGGCTTCGCCGGAGGAGATGGTCGCGGCAGCCGCGGAGTTGAAGATGCCTGCCGTGGCGCTGACGGATACGAATGGATTGTATGCGGCAGTGGCGTTTTATCAGGCGGCGCGGAAGGCGGGGGTGAAGCCGATTGTGGGGGTGACGCTGGATGTGGAGATGGGAGAAGGAAAAGTAGGAGGAGAGATCCCTCGACTCCGGCCGGCAACGCCGCCCTTCGCTCCCTTCGGCTCCGCTCAGGGCAAGCGGGATGACAGGCAACAACTCGTCTTGCTTGCGGAAGACATGGAGGGATACAGCAATTTGTGCGAGTTGGTGACGCTGCGACATCTGGGTTCGGCCAAGCTGGCACAAAAGATTGGCTCCACGGAAACCGATGGCCAGCCGGTGACATTGCAGGAATTGGCAGAACACAGCCGCGGCGTGATCGCGTTAGCGCCTGCGAAACATCTGCAGTTGAGATCCTTCGCTTCGCTCAGGATGACAAACGAAAAAAGGAAGGCGGGCGGGGCAAACCCCGCCCCTACAAAGAAAAACCTAGATGATGCTGGAGCAACAGAGTGCATCGCGCGGCTGAAAGATATTTTTGGGGAGCGGCTGTGGATCGAGGTGCAGCACCTTTCGCCAGGAGACGGGCGGGTGTTGCGCGAGGCGGAGCGCATAGGACGCGAACTTGGCGTGCCGCTGGTAGCCACGAATAATGTGCATTTTTTGCGGCCGAAGGAGCACCTGCATCATCGCGCGATGAATGCGATTCGCACCGGCGGGTTACTCACGACGGTGGCGGCGCCCTTCGCTCACGCTCAGGGTAAACCGGAAATTACCAGCGGTGAGGCGTGGTTCAAACCGGCGGCGGAGATGCAACGGGTGTTCCCCGATCACCCGGAAGTGTTGCGGGCGACGCTGGAGATTGCCGAGCGGTGCAATCTGCAGCTCGAACTGGGGAAGCTGATTTTTCCGGAGTTTCCGGTGCCGGAGGGCGAATCGCCGTTTTCGTATTTGTGGAAGCTGAGTTTTGAGGGCGCGCGGAAGCATTACAAGCCTTTACGCCCGGAAGTGCTCTCGCGGCTGACGCACGAACTGGAAGTGATCGAGAAGCTGCACCTGGCGCCGTATTTCCTGCTGGTGTGGGACATCGTGGAAGAAGCGCGGCGGCGCGGAATTCCGGCGGTAGCACGCGGGTCGGCGGCAAGCTCGATGGTGACGTATTGCCTGGGAATTTCCTGCGTGTGCCCGCTGCGCTGGGGATTGTATTTCGAGCGCTTCTTGAACGTGCAGCGCGGCGATTGCCCGGACATCGACATTGATATTTGCGGCGCGCGGCGCGATGAGCTGCTCGATTACGTGTACCAGCGCTGGGGTAAAGAACACGTGGCCATGATCGGAAGTTTTATTACCATGCACGCGCGGCTGGCGGTGCGCGAGGTGGCAAAAGTTTTCGGCGTGCCGCCAAGTGAAGTGAACCACTTTACAAAACGGCTGCCGCACCGCCCGGTGCGCGAGATTTTGACGGCAATACGCGGGCTGCCGGAATGCCGGAACCTGCCGGTGAACGACGAGCCGTGGAAAACGATCCTACAAGTGGCGTTGCGTCTCGATGACGCACCGCGACACCTGGGGATTCATCCCTGTGGCACGGTGATTTCCGCGCGGCCGTTGACGCATCTGGCGCCACTGGAGCGCGCGGCAAAAGGAATCGTGGTCACGCAGTACGACATGAATGCGATTGAGGCGCTGGGGTTGATCAAGATGGACTTGCTCGGCCAGCGCGGTTTCACGACGATGTCGCTGGCATTGGACAACATCGAGAAAAAGGAGGTTAAGGAGATAAAGGAAAGCCAGGAAAAGAACGAAGTTGCACCTGACGGAACAACGCCGTGCCCGAGGCCACGGGAGATAAATTTTGAGGTGATCCCGGAAAACGATCCAGCGACGTGCGATGTGATTGCGGCAGGGCGGACGATGGGAGTGTTTCAGATTGAGTCGCCGGGCATGCGCGGACTTCTGCGCACGATGAAGGCGCGAACGCTCGAAGAAATTGCGGCGGCGCTGGCGCTGATCCGGCCGGGCGCGTCGGAGTACGGGTCGAAAGAATTATTTTTAAAACGGCTGCGGGGCCAGGAATCAGTCGTGTACGCGCACCCATCACTGCAGGCGATTCTGGGCGACACGCTGGGCGTGTGTATTTATCAGGAGCAGGTGATGCGGATCGCGCAAGCGGTGGGAAGCATGTCGCTGGCGGAAGCGGACCTGGTGCGCCGCCCATCTTCAAAAGAGGGGGTTGCAAAGTTTTCCGGGCAGCGGGAACGCCAACGACTGCGCGGAAAATTCCTGAAAGCCGCCGAGCAGATGGGCTTGACGGGGACGGAGCGCGAAGAGACCTGGATGATGGTGGAGAAGTTCGCGGGGTTCGGCTTTTGCAAGGCGCACGCGGCCACCTATGCGGACATCTCCTACCGCATGACTTACCTGAAAACGCATCACCCGGCGGAGTTTCTGGCGGCGATGTGCAGCGCGGGCGCGGGGTTTTATCACGTGTCGGCCTATGTGGAGGAAGCCAAACGATGGGGAATCGCGGTGCGGCTGCCGTCGGTGAATCATTCGCGAATGGAGTACACGACAGAGGCGGGTGAGGGCGGACGGCGCGCCATGCGCGTGGGGTTGATGCAGGTGAAGGAATTGCGGATGGAGACGATTACGATGATGGTGCGCACGCGGGAAGCAGGCGGCGCGTTTCGGTCACTAGAAGATTTCCTGCAGCGTGTGCCGGTGGAGCGCGATGAGATGGCTGCGCTGATCAAGTGCGGGGCATTTGATGAAATGGGTGGCGAGGCGTGCGCCATGACGCGGCCGGAAATGTTGTGGCGGTGGAATTTGCTGCAAGCACAAAGAGGAAAAGAGAGCCCTCGGCTTCAGACCGGCCGCGCCGGCCCCCCGCTTGGGATGACCAGCACACTCTTTTCTCATACCGGAGCAGAGGATGCGATTGGCGCGGCGATGAAAGGGGTGCCGGCGTCGCAGTACACGCGGGAGCAAAAGCTGCGCTACGAACGGGAAATTCTGGAGGTATGCGTGAGCGGGCACCCGCTGGATTTTTTGCCGCGGAATGGCGAAGCGTGGAGCGACGAGTTGCCCGGATTGCGCGGCAAGCGCGTAACGCTGTGCGGGTGGATCGTAACGTACCGGCACGTCGGCACAAAAAACTACCGCAACATGATGTTCGTGACTTTGGAAGACCAGCGCGGCGTGTATGAGGTCGTGCTCTTCCCCGAGGCGTATGAGCGCTACGGCGGACTGGTGTTTGAGACGCGGGCGCTGCGCGTGACCGGGCGCGTGGAGCAGGATGGGCAGATCAATGGCGAGATGATGGAAGCATTGAAGAAGTGAAGAGAGAAATAGACGCAGCGATACGAAAAGAAAGCTGGCAGGTGTGATTTGATTGGAGAGAAGGCGCAAGGCATGTTGCAGGTGGCGGAGCCGGAAACGGGGCGGCCGGCGGGCAGCGGCGAAGAATGGCTGGGGCGGAACCGCAGCGCGAAGCGGAGGTTGTGGGAACGGCTGAATCCGCGGCACCGGAAACAATTGCGGGTACTTGCGGAAGCGCTGGCGCTGCAACAGACGCACGCGCGATTGCCGGAAACGCTGCGAACGCGCTTGAGCGCTGCTCTGGGGGAACTGGACCGCGTGATCGGGCGAATTGGGGCACTGCTGGCGGAGGTAACACGCCGGACACCACGGGACGAGTGAAGGTTGCGGCGAGCGGGAAGCGGCGGCATACTGCGAATATGATTGTCCCCGATAAGCGCGGCCCCCTATTTCTGGCGATCCTCGGCTTGACGATTTGCGCTGCAGCAATTCCGGCGCGGGCGGACGAAATCCGCCTGAAGGACGGAAAAAAGCTCAACGGCGTGATCGTGGCGTACGAGGACAACATGTTCAAGGTCAAGACCGACTTTGGCTACGTTCTCGTGGAGAAAGACAAGATCGCCTCGATTATTCCCTCGACGCCGGCTTCCGCTACTGCGAAGACAGAACCAACGCTAAAACCCGCGGAGCCGAAACCAGAATCGGCGGCGGCGGGCGACGAAACGACGCCGGCGACCGCGAGCGCCAATGCGAAGCCGGTCAACACAAACTCGCCTACAAAACGTGAAAATTCCAAGGCAGTGATTATGAACGCGGCAGTAAGGCCCGAATTACCCGCCAGCGCACCGGCACCGGCTGCCGTGGCACCCGCGATTAAGACTTCCGCCGCCACACCGGTGGCAATGGGAGCTCCTGCAAAGCCTCCAGCGCCTCCGAAAGAGGAGCCTCCGGCAAATCGCGAAGAGGTGCAAGGGAATGTCTATACGAATTACACCTACGGCTTTCGAATGTACAAAGCGCCGAGCTGGTTACTGATGAATGATGCCCGGATGGCGCTGCCGAATGCGATTGCGGCGCTGGGCACATCCAATGAATCGACGTTGATGGTGATTGGGCAGGAAAAAACAAAAGCCCCGCTAGATGCGGCCGCGTCCACCGTGGAAAAGCGGCTGCACGATGTCTATGTGAACTACCGGCAGATCTCGCAGCGAAAGACGGTGATTGGGGGGCTGCCCGCGGTGGAGTATCGGTATAGCGGGGTGGCCGACGAGCACCTCTGGTCTGGAACGCTGGTGGTGATCGCGCGCGGCGGAGATGTTTTCTCCATGCTGGGGATGACCTACGCGGACACGGATTTGATTCAGATCCAGGAGAACGTGATTGCGCGCGCGATTGCCAGCCTGGATTTTTCCGTACACTGATTCATCCTTGAAAGCCCCTGCGAACTACTTCTATAACAAATAAGTTGAAATCGTATTTTGGGTTGAGATTCTTCTAAGCGCCCTCGTGGCTCCCTTCAAAGTTCAGGGCAAGCAGGAGTGGTTGAGCTACTTTTCAGAGCCATCCGAGGCGTCGGCGGACTTGCGGTGCTCGCGAATTAGAGCGATGAGGGCCTGGGCGGCGCGCGGAAGGCTGCGGTCGCGGCGGTAGACGAGACCAAGCTCGCGCCAAAGATCGACGCCATCCACATTCAGCAGCTTCACCTCCCCGGATTTGACCTGATCCCTGGCAAAACCTTCGCTGATGATGGAAGCTCCGGCATCGGCGGCCACAAAGCGCTTTATCATGCCGATGCTGGGCAGCTCCATGGTGATGCGGAGGCGCGAACGGTAGGGGCGGAAAAGCTTGTCCAGAACCTGACGCGTATAGCCGGTCTTCGGAAAGATGAGCGGCTGTGCGGCGATCTCTTCCAGGGTGACGCGGGCGCGCTGCGCCAGCGGATTGCGCGAGCTGACCATGAAGCGCAAGCGGTCGCGGTTGATGACATGCGTTTTCAGATTCGGCGACTTCACCGGCAAGGTGACGATGCCAACGTCAATGGAGCCTTCTTCCACGCGCTGCAGAATCTTGTGGCTGAAGTTGCGGTAGATGCTGATATGCACAAGCGGGTAACGCCGCTGGAATTCCGCAAAGATGTCCGGGAGAAGATAGAGGCAGGTGGCTTCGTTGGCGCCGAAGACGATGGGGCCTTGAACGACGTTGCCGCGGTCAGCGACCACCTGCAGGGATTCGTCGCGAAGGCGGAGCAGGCGCTCGGCGAATTCGAAAAGGACTTCGCCGGCGGGCGTTAGCTCAACGGATTTTGCGGAGCGATCGAGAAGCTTGGCGTGATAAGCCTCTTCGAGCTGGCGGATCTGCGCGCTGACCGCGGATTGCGAGCGGAATACTTTTTGGCCAGCGCGTGAGAAGCTCTTGAGTTTCGCGACTTGGACAAATGTTGTAAGTTGGTCAAAATCCATAGAGATGATTCTCGGTTAGAAGTATAACGGAATCCGCTAACCGAGAAAGAGTGTAATCGAACTCCTTTCAGGCATAGAGAACCGCTGGCGAAGGCTCCGCCTTGAACGCCAAAGGCAGCACTGCGCCGCCACCCTCGAGCTTAGTCAGAACAGGATTCCAGGCGGCATGGATGGCGCCCTGAAAGTGCACAGGCTGTACGCGAAGGAGCGGAAGAGCGGCGGTTCGCGAAAGCAAACGTAGGGCGCGAGGGCTCGAAGTTAAGCGAACATGCTCGTGGAGAACGCGACGCAGCCAGCGCTCCTCGTCGGAATCGATGTCCAGCAAATCCACAAAGTCCCGATGGAGGACCTCGCTGGCCTCCGCCCGCAAAACATAGGCGAGGCCGCCGGTCATGCCGGAGCCGAAGTTGAGGCCCACGGGCCCGAGGATGAGGGCGATTCCACCGGTCATATACTCGCAACCGTGCTGGCCAACGCCCTCGACGACCGCCAAAGCGCCGCTATTGCGCACGGCAAAACGCTCGCCGGCGCGCCCGGCGATAAAAAGCTGGCCGGAAGTAGCGCCATACAGAACCGTGTTGCCCGCGAGGACATCGCCGCGGCGAGAAGCGTTGTGCCCCGCGGCGATGGCCACGGTTCCCCCAGACAACCCCTTCCCGACGTAGTCGTTGGCTTCGCCGAGCAGCTTGAGCGTAATTCCGGAAGCGAGAAACGCGCCAAAACTCTGGCCGGCTGAGCCGTGAAGCGAGTACGTTATTTCCTCGTCTGAGCAATGCACGCGGCGCCGGCGCGCAAGTTCTCCGCTGAGTCTGGCGCCGATGCTGCGATCGAAATTGTGAACGACCAAGGGCGCGGCCTGCAGCGGAGAGACGTTACTTGAGAGAAGATCATCCTGCGCGGCCAAATCCTGGAGCGCGGGCGTTTGTTGCGGCGCGACGCGATGTGAGCCCGCCATGGGCACGACCAGCAAGGCATCGAGTCCAGAGCGTGTATCAAGACGGTCGTACCAGCCACGAAGTTCGCTGAGCGAACTGACCCCCAGCCCGGCAAGGCGCTGGCGGACTTCTTCCGCCAGCGAATGAAAATACGTGGCGATCATCTCCGGCTTGCCGGTGAACCGCGCACGCAGTGCTTCATCTTGCGTGGCGATGCCCACGGGGCAAGTGTTCAAATGGCACTGGCGCGCCATGACGCAGCCGATGGCCAGCAGCGCGGCAGTGCCGAAACCGAATTCATCGGCGCCAAGAATCGCGGCGACGATAATGTCGCGTGAGAATTTCAGGCCGCCGTCCACGCGTAGAGTGAGACGTGAACGGAGGCCAGCGCGAACGAGTGTTTCATGCGTCTCGCGCAAACCAATTTCCCAGGGCAATCCAGTGTTCTTGATGGAGGTAAGCGGCGAGGAACCCGTGCCGCCATTGTGCCCGCTGACGGTAATGACGTCCGCGCCGGCTTTTGCGACACCCGCGGCGATCACACCGATTCCCGTGCCGGAGACCAGCTTCACTCCGATGCGCGCGCGCGGATTCACAGCGCGGAGATCATGGATCAACTGCGCGAGGTCCTCGATGCTGTAAATATCGTGGTGCGGCGGCGGGGAGATTAGCGGAGTGCCGGGCGTGGCGTGGCGAATGCGCGCTATATATTCGGTGACTTTGCGCGCGGGAAGCTGCCCGCCTTCGCCGGGCTTGGAGCCTTGCGCCATTTTGATTTCGAGCTCTTCCGCGTGGGCCAGATATTCGACCGTCACGCCAAAACGCCCGGAAGCGACTTGCTTAATCTTGTTGGTGGCCGCGGGTTCCAGGTGATAGAGCGCAGGGTCTTCCCCGCCTTCGCCGGTATTGCTGCGCCCGCCAAGCTGGTTCATGGCCAGAGCCAAAGTGCGATGAGCTTCCGGGCTGAGCGAACCGAGCGACATGGCCTGGGTGCTGAAGCGGCGGAGAATCGCATCGACGGGTTCCACGGCATCGAGCGCGATGGGTGTGCCCGGAACAGTCTCCAACAAATCTCGCAGGAAGACCGAACCGGGTTGGCCGGCGAGCTCTTCAAACGCGGAAAACTTGCCGGCGTGGGGTGCGCGCACGTGAGCGTGGAGCCGGCGGACGACTTCGGGAGAATTAGCGTGCAACTCAGCGCCTTTGCGGAAGCGGTACAAGCCCGCGTCGGTGAGATCATCCGAAGGCCCGGCAAAAGCCCCACGCTGCATGTGAAGGTAATCGGCGAGAAGCTCATCCAGTGATTTGGAACCAGGATAAGCCGCGGCATCCTCGAAATACTCGGCGCAAACATCCTCGCTAAGGCCCAGGACTTCGAAGAGCTGGCTGTTGCGGTAACTTGCAAGCGTGGAAATGCCCATGCGAGCGAGGATTTTGCGGAGGCCCGCATTCATAGCCGCGCGAACATGGGCAACGCCGCCCAGCTCCGCAGCTTCCGCAAAATGATCAGCAAGATACGGCACAACCGCGCTGGCGCCCGCGGCAATGAGAAGAGCCACGTGGTGAGTGTCAAAAACCTGCGCGGATTCCACAATGAGCGGAACATCCCAATGGCCTCCGCGCACCATGGCCTTCCAGACCGCTGCGGTTGCGAGCAATGCCGGCAAAGCTGCGCGCTCAGCACTGATGCCGCGATCGGAGAGGAGGAGGAGCCCCGGGCGCTCGCTGCCGCTCAGAGGGGTAGTGATCTGAGTGAGACTGCGGCGGGCGCCCGTGACTCCCATGTTGGCGGGAAAAGTAAAATCAATGTGTTGAACCGGACCGAGGAGACCGGAAAGTTGCGCGAGGTCGTCTTCTCCGATCACCGGGCTCGGAAGGACGATGGCGTCGCTCAAACGCGCATCGAGAGACATCACATGCGATTCGCGCAGTGGGTCGATCGGCGGGTTGGTGACCTGAGCGAAGCGCTGCTTGCAATAATCCCAGAGAGAGCGGGACAGAGCAGAAAGAAACGCAGGCGGCGCGTCGTCGCCCATACTCCAGTCGCCTTCTTTGCCGTGCGTAAGCGGAGTAAAGAGAATGCGAAATTGATCTTCCGTCCAGCCAGCCGCGGCAGCAATCCGCTTGGGCTGCTCCAGCGGGAGAATCGGAGCGGCCGAAGCCGAGGCAGACGTACAGTAGTGCGCCAGGGGGATTATGTCTCGTCCATGCCGGGTGGCAAGCCGTTTGAGGATTTCGCGCCACCGAAGAAAGAGACCGGTCTCGGGATTTGCAAGAATCATTTCGCCGGGACCAAGGCGCTGGCGTTCGGCGATGCGCGATTCCTCAAGGTCGATCAAACCCACTTCCGAGCCAGCGATCAACAATCCGTCATGCGTGAGCGTGTAGCGCATGGGGCGCAGGCCATTGCGGTCGAGCTTCGCTCCGACAAATTGTCCATCGGAAAATACGAGAGCAGCCGGGCCGTCCCAGGGCTCGCCGTTCCGCGAAAGCGAATCGAGAGCAGCGTGCACATCACGCGAAAGCAGCGGGTCATTCTTAAAAGCCGGAGGCACCATGGAAACCATAGCCGCGTCGGGGGTCAGGCCATCGAGGAGCTTTAGCTCGAAACCGTTGTCAAAGCTCGCGGAGTCGCTGACGTTTCCTTCCAGCACATCAAACCAGGAGCCAACCGTGAGCCGCTCGCGCAGTTCGATTTCTCGAGCGCGCAGCCACCGGCGATTGGAGGTGATGGTATTGATCTCGCCATTGTGGGCGACATGGCGGAAAGGCTGCGCCAGATTCCATGAAGGTTGCGTGTTGGTGGAATAGCGCTGGTGAAAAATAGCAAAAGTAGTGGTGAACCCGGGGTCGCGCAAGTCTTGATAGAACTGCGGAAATTGCCAGGGGGTGAGCAGGCCCTTGTAAACGACTGTCTGCGAAGAGAGCGAGCAGATATAACAACGCGGCGGCAATTGCGATTCCGCGCGCTTGCGGAGCAGCGCGAGACGCGATTCAAAGCCGGGCGCAACGCGTCCCGGATGAAATGCCTCCACGAAAAACTGCCATATCTCCGGCATGCTTTCGAGTGCGCGCTGTCCAAGCGCATGGGAATCGACTGGAACGCGGCGCCAGCCGAGCACGCGAAGGCGCTCGGTTTCTGCAGCCGACTCAATCGCCACGCGAGCTGCAGCCGCGGAACAGGCCGGCAGAAACGCCATGCCCAAACCATATACCGGTGGCAGCTCGATTCCCTGCTCTTGCGCGCGCGCTCGGAAATAGTCCTTTGGCAGCGCGGTGAGCAGGCCCGCTCCGTCACCACTGGCGCCATCGGCATCGACGCCTCCTCGGTGTGTCAATCGTTCCAGCGCGGTCAGCGCGTGCTGGATGATTTCACGACTGGGCGGTCCGCCAAGCCTGGTTACGAAACCCGTGCCGCATGCGTCGTGATCCGGATGACCCCAGTTTGGGTGAAGACGCATACTAGTGTATAGGCTGCGGAGGCGGCGACTGTACAACGCAGAATTTCAATGCAGTGAATCGGAATTGCTTGAAGTGTGACCAGCGAGATTGTCAAAACTTCGTAACTTCTGAGAAATGAAAATCGCTGATCTTCATCGCCGGGACGACCATTTCAAAGGCTTCCTCGCCGGTAGCGCGCACGGCGGGGCCGAGCAGCTGGACATTGCGAAGCATTTCCAGAAGTGATTGATTGAATCGGAAATTCCGTACCGCGGCGGCGACTCTGCCACGCTCGACGAGGAACAAGCCGTCACGCGTCATGCCGGTCATCACCTTTTCGTAGGGATCCACTTCGCGGATGTACCAGAGGCGCGTAACCAGCAGGCCGCGATCCGTGGAGGCGATCATTTTTTCAAGGGACGAGTTACCGCCGGAGAAAACGAGATTCATCGGGGCTTCGCCATATTCGTTGGGAAGAGCGAAGCCATGACCGGTCGGCTTCTTGCGCGATTTCCTTGCGGAGCTGCGGGAGTAGACGAGATTCTTCGGGATGCCGTGGTCGACCAGCAGGACGCGCTGGCGCGGGAGGCCTTCGCCATCGAACGGTGCGCCTTGCTGGAGCGGGTGATAAACGTCGTCGGTGATGCTGATATTCTTCCCAAAGAGCTGCTTGCCAAGGCGATCGTTCAGGCAGGAGCGCTGGTCTTCGAGCGCGGTGGCGGCGAAATCGTAGAAGAGAAAGCCCACCAAATCGAGGACCGCGGCAGGTTCCAGAATGACGGTGTAGCGGCCGGGAGCAAGTTCCCGAGCATTGGCGGCGAGATGTGCTTTTTCGCTCGCGCGTGAGGCGAGTTTTGTGATGTCAAAATCGCGAACCCTTGCGGCATTCGCTTTGGCCCAGCTTGCCGCTGAGGCTTCCTGCATGGTGATGGAAAACTCGGCGTGAGTTTCCCGGTAGGCGGCGAACAGGCCGCGGGAATTGCCGAGGGCTGTCTGGCTCTGACCGCTCGAGAAGATGCCCGCGGCGTTCTGCCCGCGCTTCACGGCAAGATCGCATGCACGGCGCACGGCGCGCGCGCGATCCTCAGGCGTCAGGGCAATGGTATCCGCGTAAAAGCGATTGATTTTGCGGTAGTGCTGCTTGCCGGGAAGGGAGAGAAGGCGCGGATCTTTGGGCTGGCTGCGGGCAAGCGAGAGGGATGCTTCGATGGCGGCGCGGAGGGCGTCTTCATCGATGTGATTAGTGGTCACGCGGGCGGTGCGTCCATCCGCCACGGTGCGAATCGAAACGGTGAGTCCGCGCTCGGCAACGTTCTGGTGGATGGCGTTGTTCGCAAATCGCGTGAGCGCGTCGGCAACTTCGTCCACGTGGACTTCTGTTTCGGCAACACCGATGGATTTTGCAAGGCGGAGGATCGTGTCGATGAGGCGGCGGAGCTCGCATTCAGGGGTCAGTTGGGAAGACGCTGAGGCGGAGGCTGACGCCTCACGAAAGAATTTTCGTTTGCGATTCATTGGTTTGCAAAAGCCGTGCCAAGTTTGATGTTGCGGAAGCGCGCGGGGGCGGCGCCGTGGCCGGTGCCCATGGTCTGCATGGGCTGGCCCTTGCCACAGTTGGGTGTGCCCCACAGAGTCCAGTGATCGAAATTGCAGATGGCGTCGCACGAATTCCAGAATTCCGTGGTGATGCCGCTGTAGCTTGGATTTTTTAGCATGCGCACTTTCTTGCCGCCCTTAATCTCCCAACCGATTTCCGTGGAGAACTGAAATTGATAGCGGCGGTCGTCGATGGACCACGAGCGGTTGGTCTCCATGAAGATGCCGTCGCTGGTATCCGCGAGGAGATCGCCGAAAGACCAGCTACCAGGCATGAGGCTCACGTTGGTCATGCGAATGATGGGCAGACGATTCCAGCTTTCCGCGCGCATGGTGCCGGAGGAACGGTTGAGGCCAACCAAATGCGCGGTTTCACGATTGGAGAGGTACCCGCGGAACTCGCCGTCCGTGATGATTTGCGTGCACTGCGCGGGAACACCTTCGTCGTCATAAGCGAACGTTCCGAGGCCGGGGCCGTGCTCGAGCCGCGCGTCGGCAACGACGTTTACGATGTCCGAAGCGTATTTCAGATGATTCAACTGATCCAGGGTGAGAAAACTTGTTCCGGCAAAGTTGGCTTCCTGGCCGAGGACGCGGTCGAGCTCGATCGGATGGCCGATGGATTCATGAATCTGCAGTCCGAGCTGGCTGCCGCCGAGGATGAGCGTCCCGGTTTTCTCCGGGCATTGCGCGGCGGAATGTAGCGCGACGGCTTCTTCGGCGATGACCGGCGCATGTTCCACCAGCTCGAGTGATTCGACGAGCTCGTAACCCTGCAAAAGATGTTGCCCCCCGAAACTGCTGGGGTACGAGCGCTTTTGAATTTCCTCGCCTTTGAAACAGGTGGCCGCAATGCCACAACCGGTGATGACTTTGCGCTGGTGGATGCGCGAGCCGATGCTGGAGGCGAACCAGGAATCGATCTTGCGGAACTGCATCCCGGTTTCCGTAAGCGTCACGCCCTTGACGCCGCGCATTGCGTCATCCGCGGCAAGGAGCAGCGCGATCTGTGATTCGAGGGGGATTTCGAAGGGGTCTTTGCAAAAAGGGCTCTGCCAGCTATCGATGTGAGCGTCTTCCGGCGCCATGACGACTTCATTGCGCTTGGCGAGGGCGGAAGCTTTCGCGATGGAAAGGGCTTGCGCGGCGCAGGCGGCCACGCCTTCGCGCGTCAGGCGGTCCGTCGAGGCAAAACCCCAAGCCCCGCTGGCGAGGACACGAATGCCCAGTCCGATGGATTCGGATTGCGCCAGCGTTCCGACCCGACCGTTCTTGGTCGTCAGGTCGCGCTGACGAAGATGCATCACGCGCACATCGGCATAGGAAGCGCCGCGCAATTTCGCTGTGTCGATAGATAGATTCGCCAAGTCGTACATTACTTTTGCCCGAGCTTCAGTTCGTCGGAACACTTAGCCCTATCAATCTGAACTTCCGAAGAATCGACGATAGTGGCAAAGCCGCACGGGACATGAAGCTCGACTTTGAACTTAAGCCATTCAATCGAACCAGGGCCACCCTTGTCTGTCGCATCAGCGATACGCGAATCCAGGATCGTGAGGCGGCCCTTCGCGACAGCTATAGCCCCGAGCTCCCGAATGGCATCCGTCGACTCCCTATCGATTTCTGGTTGGGACTTACGGTCGGATTGGGGACGAGACATGATTGCCATTTCGACCAGCCCAGACGCTCGTTTGAACTGTTGCTCGTTCACAACGAAATTGAAATCTCTCGGAGAGTTTTCCACTGCTTCTTTGGCGGTTGTTCCGTAGGAAGTGTCCAGATAGCGGACATTGTAAGAACGGTAGGGGGGATTGACAACCCAGACGTACTCGGCACTCCCCGAACCCGTCTGTTCATCGGGAATTACCTCAATTGTCCAACCAGAGTGAGCAGTTCCAGGGTTTAAACGAAAAGCTAGTTTTTTGCCAAATTCTCGCGCAAAGGCTTGACCTGCGGAGACTTCTCCAGTGAAGGAAAGATGGAAGCATTGGTCTTCGCCAAATTTGCTATCGATAGTTCCGCAGCCGTCTTGCGTGACTGGGGGAAACCTGCGGGCCGGGAAAGTCCAAGCGCCAAACATGAAAGATGCAGACAACAGGCTCAGAGTCGCGCCAAGCAGGCGAGAGATTTCAAGAAAATGAGTCAACGAGCACCAGGCTCTCATCTTGCCTTTCCATTTCACGAAAGAGACTTCGCGCGGCTTGGCCGTATCCACAGCAGCGGCAGCGAGATCGTACATGCGGCGGAGTTGGGCTCCAGGAATTTAGCTTCCACTCTTTTCCGGCGGAATATCAATGATGTCATCGAGGGCCAATTGGTGTCCATCCCAACGATAAACAAACTGGCGCTCACTGCCGGAGGAGCAGGCGTTACAGTCCTTCTCACTTTCGTAAACTGGAAAGATTTCCAGCAGCCGGCCATCTTTGATCTCCAAGCTCAAGTGGCCCCGCAGGCCCTGATACAGATTGCGGCGGCCCTTGAACTCCTTTCGCTCGCCTTCGATCGGTAGCGCGATCAGTTTTCCATCAGGCTTTATCTTCAGAACACCGAAGAAATCCACCCCGGCCGTGCCGGACATGCAGGTGAATCCTTCATACGCGGCTTCGTCCTGGCCGTCGCCATCGAGATCGCCGTAAAGGATTTTCACACTCTGGATCCGCTGCTGGTTCTCGCCGCATTCTTCTTCGAGATTCGCAAGGTCCGGCTGAACCCCGGCGTACCGCGTTTTCAGAAACTTATCGAGGTCCATTTCACGGATGGCTCTGCCAGACTTGTGCGCACTTTCTCCTGACGGATCGTGTACTTCCTGCGAGGCAGAAAAGGTTAATTCCACCTCGAATTTGAGCCACTCAATCGCACGGGGCGTCTTCTCTCCTGCCAGGACGTTCAACCTGGAGTCGAGAATCTTGAAAGAGCCGTGGCCCGTACGGATTTGGAAGAGTTTCTCGCCGGCTTGCTCGCGCTCCTGATCGGTGAGCTTCGACGGATAGTACGCGGCGTTGGCGAGATCCCAGGCCGATTTACATTCCAGGGGATTGGTTACGAAATAGAACTCGCGGACGTCCGGAAACCAGTAGGTGCGGCCGTTGATAATGGAGACGCCGGACGGATCAATGGATAACTTATTGCTGCCATGAAGGGGCTCGGATACCGAGCCAATGCAGTCAATCAATGCTGGAGAAGGTTCAGAAGCCGGCGCGAGCCGAATGCTCCAACCTGAATCATCGCCCCCATCAGGCTCGAGACGAAAGACCAGACCGGATGCGACACTCTTCTCGAATCGTTGGCCGCGAGTGACCTCACCGGTGAAATGGAGTCCTGCACTAGCGGCTGCCGGTTGCGCCCCTGACGCGCCCGGAACAATCGGGGCTGTGCGAGCGGAAGCGGCCTTGGCCGTAAGGGACGGAGCTGCAGATGCGCTATCCTGCACAGCGGCTGAAGTTGTTTTGCGGCACCCCGCGGAGCCAACGATGAGGAAGAAAATCAGCAAAGAACATCGCGAAATGGTTCGCATCGTTTGATTCCCCGGGGCGGAGAGAACGCAACCTAGCCCTTCAAGAGGATAGCATCGGCGGTCTGTGTGAGTGTTTCGAAGGACATTTCATTTAGCTGGAGCAATAACGCCAGAAAGAAAACGAGCGCAAGAGATTTGCGCCGGAGGGATAAGAAGCGAGGTCCCTTCGTGGCGCAGAGTACGCCAAGTCGCTGCACGCCAAATTACGTGCCTTCCTGCCAGGAAGCCAGGTAGTGCTCCTGCTCAGGCGTGAGCTTATCGAGGCGGTGGCCCATGGATTCGAGCTTGAGGCGCGCGATTTCCTTGTCCAAGTGTTCCGGAACGACGTACACCTGCGGCTTCAAGGTCTTGGCATGCTGCACCAGGTACTCCGCGGAAAGCGCCTGGTTGGCAAAGCTCATGTCCATGACCGAGGCGGGATGCCCCTCGGCGGTCGACAAATTTACCAGCCGGCCTTCGGCGAGCAAATAAACTTTTCGTCCATCCTTTAGTTTGTATTCGTCCACCATAGGGCGCACTTCACGCTTGCCCTGCGAAAGTTTTTCCAGCGCGGGGATATCAATTTCCACGTTGAAGTGGCCGGAGTTGCAAACGATCGCGCCGCCCTTCATATTTTCAAAATGCTCGCCGCGGATGACGCTCTTGTTTCCGGTAACGGTGATAAACACGTCGCCTTCCTTCACCGCTTCGGCCATCGGCATCACGCGGAATCCATCCATCACCGCTTCGATTCCCTTCACCGGATCGATTTCGGTAACGATGACATCCGCGCCGAGTCCCTTGGCCCGCATGGCCACGCCGCGGCCGCACCAGCCGTAGCCGGCGACGACTACTTTTAGACCGGCGAAGAGCACGTTGGTGGCGCGAATCACGCCGTCAATCGTGGACTGCCCGGTGCCATAGCGATTGTCAAAGAAATGTTTGGTCATGGCATCGTTCACCGCGATGATCGGGTATTTCAGCGTTCCATCTTTGGCCATCGCGCGCAGCCGGATGACGCCGGTGGTGGTTTCTTCCGTGCCGGCAATGACGCCCGGCACGAGATCCGTGCGCTTGGTGAGCAGCATGGTTACCAGGTCCGCGCCGTCGTCCATGGTGAACTGCGGCTTGTGCTCCAGCGCCGCGCGCAGGTGCGAATAGTAAGTGTCGTTGTCCTCGCCCTTGATGGCGTAGGTCGGGATGTTGTAGTCGCGGTTCAGCGAAGCGGCCACTTCATCTTGCGTGGAGAGCGGGTTGGACGCGCAAAGAACCGCGTCGGCGCCGCCATCGCGCAGCGCGATCATCAGGTTGGCGGTTTCGCTGGTCACGTGAAGGCAAGCGGAAACGCGCAGGCCCTTAAGCGGCTGCTCCTTGATGAAGCGCTTGCGAATGGATTCAAGAACGGGCATTTGCTGCCCCGCCCATTCGATCTTGCGCTTGCCGGCTTCGGCGAGCCCGATATCCTTCACATCACCTTTTTTCAGTTCGGCAGTAGCCAAAGTCGTGCTCCTTGAGTGAAATTTTGCGCGGCCAGCAAATTTCGCGCGGGAAAAATATGGGAAGAGGGCGGGCTCCCTGGACTACGCTCGGGACATTGACCGCTTCGCGTTTATGCCTGCATAACGTCCACACGCTCTTACGCATGCAATTTTAGCGGTGCGCGCCTACCTCTGCGGTGGCTGCCGCGCCCAAGCCCGCGGCCTTGCGCAAAGCGTCCGCGCGATCCGTACGTTCCCAAGTGAAACCCGGCCCGCTGCGGCCGAAGTGGCCATAGGCGGCGGTCTGCTTATAGATGGGGCGGCGAAGATCAAGGGCCTCGATGATGCTCTTGGGCGTCAGCGAGAAATATTCGCGGATGAGCGAGGTGACCTTTTCTTCTGCGATGGCCGCGGTGCCAAAAGTTTCGGCCATGACAGAGACCGGCTCGGCAACCCCGATAGCGTACGCGAGCTGCACTTCGGTCTTGCGCGCCAAGCCGGCGGCGACAATGTTCTTCGCAATGTAGCGGGCCATGTAGCACGCGGAGCGGTCCACCTTCGAGGGATCCTTGCCGGAAAAAGCGCCGCCGCCGTGCCGGCTGTAGCCGCCGTAGGTATCCACAATAATCTTCCGCCCGGTCAGGCCGGCATCGCCCATCGGGCCGCCGATAACGAAGCGTCCGGTCGGGTTGATGTGATATTTGGTCTTGGCGTCGAGCATGGCCGCGGGAACCGTCGGCTTGATGACCAGCTCAAGAATGGCATGGTGCAGGTCCGCGTTCGAAACTTTCTCGCCATGCTGAGTGGAAATCACCACGTTATCCACGCGCACGGGGCGCCCGTTGCGGTATTCGATGGTGACTTGGGACTTTCCGTCGGGGCGAAGGAAATCAACTTTCTTGGACTTGCGGACTGCGGCGAGGCGCTGCGTGAGGTGATGCGCCATCTGGATGGGCATGGGCATCAACTCTTCGGTTTCGTCGCAGGCGAATCCAAACATCAGGCCCTGGTCTCCAGCGCCGCCGGTATCCACGCCCATGGCGATGTCCGGCGACTGGCGCTTGACGGTGCACACCACGGCGCAGGTATCCGCATCGTAGCCATACTTCGCGCGGTCGTAGCCGACCCCGCGAATGGTTTCGCGCACCAGTTCGTCGTAATTAACGTGCGCGGTGGTGGTAATTTCTCCGGCAACCACGGCAAGACCTGTGGTGACCAGCGTCTCGCAGGCAACGCGGCCTTTGGGGTCCTGCTTCATGACCTCATCAAGAACGGCGTCTGAAATCTGGTCGGCAATCTTGTCCGGGTGACCTTCGGTCACGGACTCCGAGGTAAATAAGAAATTCCTTAAGGCTTCGCTCAAAACAAACTCTCCTCATTGGTATGCGGCGGGACGTAACAACCGCGGGACTACCATTTCCCAAAATACGCCAAGGGTAACCTTAAAAACTTACCATCGGCGCAAGAAAGAATCAACGTATTGAATTCAAATATCTTAAAGGACAATCAAGAGGTCGAATTCTGGGCCTGAACGGCGCCTGTTTACATCCAGTGGATGGCCTTACGCAACGTCCGCGTCTTCATCAGGCAGCACGTCTAGCTTTCCCTTGGTCTTCTTGGCCATGAGGTAAGAGCGGATGAACGGGTCCAGGTCGCCATCCAGCACGCGGTCGACGTCGCCGACTTCGAACTTGGTGCGGTGGTCCTTGATCAAACGATACGGCTGCATGACGTAGGAACGAATCTGGCTGCCAAAGGAGATGTCTTTCTTGGTTTCATCGAGCTTATCGGTTTCCGCCTGGCGCTTCTGGATTTCCAGGTCGTAGAGGCGCGAACGGAGCATCTTCATGGCCAGCTCCCGATTCTTGTGCTGGCTGCGCTCGGCCTGGCAGCCCACAACTACGTTCGTCGGGATGTGCGTGATGCGTACCGCAGTCTCCACTTTATTCACGTTTTGTCCGCCGGCGCCGCCCGATCGAAACGTATCCACGCGCAAATCCTCCGGGCGGATATTGATTTCGATGCGGTCGTCAATTTCCGGGATGACGAAAACCGACGCGAAGGAGGTGTGCCGCCGCGCGGCTTGATCGAAGGGCGAAATGCGCACCAGGCGGTGCACACCGGTTTCTCCGGTGAGCAGGCCGTAGGCATTTTCACCCGCCATTTGGATGGTGGCGGACTTGATCCCCGCTTCTTCACCGGGAGTTTCGTCGAGCACCGCGGCGCTCATGCCTTTGCGCTCCGCCCAGCGCAAATACATGCGCAGAAGAATGGAAGCCCAGTCCTGCGATTCCGTGCCTCCGGCGCCGGGCTTGATCGTCATTATGGCGTTGAGGTGATCGTTTTCGCCGGAGAGCAGCGTCTTGGTTTCCAGCTCGGCGATGTAGTTGTCCGCAGTGTTGAGCTCGCGGTCGAGTTCTTTCAGCAAATCGTTGCGCTGTTCCGCGTTGGTCTCTTCCTTGGCCAAGTTGACGTAGGTTTCAATGTCGCTGGAGAGCGAAACAAGTTTTTCGTCGGCGCTGACCTGGTCTTCGGCGCGTTTGCGGTCGCGAAGCACGCTCTGCGCGGCTTCCTGATTATTCCAAAAGCTGGGATCCGCTACGCGCGCTTCCAGGGCCTTCAGCCGTGCGCGATACTGCGGCGCGTCAAAGAAAGCTCCGCACGAGAGTGATGCGATGCTTCAGGCCTTCGTAACGGTATTGTAGGTCTTCGAGAATCATGCGTTTTCAGAAGAAGATGCCCCAGCCGCGCCGGGGCGCTGCTTGGCCTTTCGAAAAGTTGATGCCAATAGAATAACGGAAACCAGCACACAGAGCCAGGCGAACCAGTCTCCAAACCGCGTGTAGAGCGTTTTGTCGGTTCGAAAATCATAAGGAAGGTCGGCAGGGGCGCGCACATCGGGATCCAGTGGCGCGAGGATGTGCCCGTAAGGATCGACGGACACGGTGTAGCCGTTATTAGTGACACGAACCAGCCAGCGGCGGTTTTCCACGGCGCGGACGCGCGCCATGCGCAGATGTTGCTCCGGAGCGGCCGAACGCCCAAACCAACCGTCATTCGAAATGTTGATAAATAACTGCGCGCCATTCGCGGCGAATCGGCGAACCTCATCGGGAAAGATCGCTTCGTAGCAAATGAACACTCCGAAGGTATAGCCTCCCGGAAGATGGCCGACCGCATAGTTGCTGCCCCTGCGGAAGCCCCCGACTTCATCGGAGAGGCTGGTGACCACGCGATGAATCAGCGGGAACGGTTCGTATTCGCCGAATGGGACCAGGTGAATTTTGTCATAAGAAAATGTGCGCAGTCCCCGCGCATCGAACATCAACGCACTGTTATAAGGCGCTAGGCCAGTGTGAGAAACAGGGCGCCAGGAATCAAGGAGCGGTTTCCACTCGATGGCTCCGGCAAGGAAAGGATGCCCGAAACGCGTGGCCAGATTCGCGGCGCGGCGGGTGAACTGCGGGTCCTGATAGGAAAATGGCGCTGGCGCTTCCGGCCACACCAGGAGATCGGGCTTGAAGTTGGAAGGCCCCAGGCTCAGGCGGTCAATCTCATCGAGATCCTTAGCATTCTCGGTGAACCAATCGGAGGCGTACGACGGAGTTTCCGGAAAATTAAGCTGCACCGCGCGCGCGAAATGATTCGCGAACGGCTGCGGCACGAAGCGCGACCCACCGAACATGACGATGACAACCAGCCCCGCGGCAGCGCCGAGAATCTGCAACCGGCGGCGGGGAGCTGGAGATGCGGCAACATCGCTCCAGGCCAGCAGCGCATTGAAAGACGCGGCCAGGAACGACAAGCCGTAGATGCCCGTGATGCTCGCCAGTTGCAGGAGCGCGAGATTCGAGGACGCGGGGTACCCCAGCAGATTCCAGGGAAAACCTACCTCGGGCAATTGCGCGCGGACATATTCCATCGCCACCCACACAAACGGCGCGCCGGCGCACGCCACGGTGATACTCCGCTGCGACAGTCGATGGACGATCCAGGTAAACGCTCCGGTCAAAATCCCCCACGCCATAGCGATGAGCAGTAGCACGCCCCAGCCGCCAACGCGGGAGACTCCTCCGTGAACGTAGAGCACGGTGGCAAACCACGGCACCGAGGTCAGAACAAAGAACACCCCGTGCAGAAAGCCGCAACCAAATGCCACTCCGGGACGCGTGCCAATCACCATCACGATCAAGACACCCAGGCACACCCAGGAATAAATGCTGAGAAACAACCCGGTGAAGGATAGCGTGAGCGCCGCGCCGGAAATCGCGGCGAAGAAGAGCCGCAAGAGGACAGGTGTTTCTGTAGAGGGATGCGGCCGGAGATAGAGGAGCCAGGATCGCCCGGTCATCCGTGTTTCACAATGGCATTGAAACCGGCGCCCTCCAGGCCTTTCTTTGCCGCATCCGCGGCCTTCTGGTCCGCGTAAGGGCCAACCTGGACGCGGTAATATTTATCTTTCTGCGGCGAGAGGACGATCGCCGGAAATTTCCTTTTCTGCAATGTCGATGCCAGCGCCAACGCATCCGATTCCTTGGTAAGGGCCGCCACTTGGACCACGTAGGAACCGCCGGGAATCAGCGGCGCGTTCATGGAAGTCTTGGGCTTTGCCGTTGTGTCACTACTCTTGGATTTGACGCTGACGGGTTTCGGCGCAGGTGTGGTCGCAGCAGGTCGCAGTGGCTCTGTAGCTTTTGACGACTTGGAGTTTTCGTAAAAGCCCCAGTTGGAATTATGCGCCGTGGCGGGGTCCGACGAACTGTCCGGGGAAGACGAATCCGCGGCATGCTTCGACGATGCATTCGGCTTTGCAAGCGGCACGACGTCGGGAGTCGTGCGCGTGTTCACCGCGGCGCGGACCTGGCCGTCGTACTGGTTACGTCCCATGACGTAACCAAGCGTGAAGAACACGCCGGAAAAAAGCAGCATCAGCATGAACAAGCCGATGACGTGCTTGCTTTCCAGAACGCGGTCCCCAGCGCCTCTTTTTCCCCCAGAAGCCATGTTTACTTTTTCTGCCCCCCTAAGGCTTGTACCCAGCTATTAATAATATCGATGGGCAGGGGAAACACAATCGTTGTGTTCTTTTCGACACCTATCTCGGTAAGGGTCTGCAAGTAGCGGAGCTGGATGGCAGACGACTGCGTTTCCAGGACTTTGGCGGCATCCGCAAGTTTTTGCGAGGCTTCGAATTCGCCTTGCGCGTGAATGACCTTGGCGCGGCGTTCGCGTTCTGCCTCGGCCTGCTTGGCAATGGCCCGCTGCATCTGCTCGGGGATGTCCACCTGTTTCACTTCTACTTTGCTGACCTTGATTCCCCATGGCTCGGTGTCCTGGTCGAGAATAATCTGCAGCTTGGCGTTGACCTTCTCGCGCTGCGAAAGGATTTCATCCAGCTCGAATTGGCCGACGATGCTGCGGAGCGTAGTCTGCGCGAGCTGCGAGGTCGCGTAGGAATAGTTCTGCACCTGAGACATCGCCAGGTTCGCGTCCACGACGCGGAAATAACAAACGGCGTTTACTTTCACGGAGACGTTGTCGCGCGTGATGATGTCCTGGGGCGGAACATCCAGAGTTTCCAGGCGCATATTGATGCGATACAAGGTTTCGATGGGCCAGAAAACGAGATTCAAGCCGGCTCCCTTGGCTGTGGGCAGCAAGCGCCCAAGCCGCAGCACCACTCCGCGTTCCCATTCCTTGATGATGTAAAGCGAGTTCCAGAACCAGATCAATCCAATGCCGATCACAACAAGTACGGGGAGACCGAGTTCAAACATTTTGTCCTCCTAGTCGCGAATAGATTCTAACTGTTTACCGGCACTGGCGCTTCCACCGGCTCCACATAAAGCTTCAAGCCTTCCATGCGAAGGACGCGCACGGTCGCGCCTTCCGCGATGGATTGCGCGGAAACCGCGCTCCACAGCTCGCCATGAATACGGATCATCCCTTCGTTTAGCCGCGCAGTCGAAGATCCCGCCCTTGCCGTAGCGGTCAACCCAGAAGTCACAATACCCTGCGCCCCGATCAGCTCTTCCCTGCCCGTGGTGGATTTCCAGCCGCGTGAACGCAGGACCAGCCGCATCAGCATCACGACGAGCGCCGCGAACGGCAGCGTTACGCTCAGCGCTACGCCCAGGCTCACGCCACCGGCGGTCAGCGGCGAACGAATCAGGAACATGGCGCCGAGCAGCATGGCGACAACACCTCCGCCAAGAAGAACGCCGTGACTCGTGTATTTCGCCTCGAGAATAAATAAGGCTAGCGCAAGAAAGATCAATAGCAACCCGGCAAGGTTCACCGGCAGAAGATGCATGGCATAGAGCGCCAGGACCATGCAGATGCCGCCGATAACCCCGGGGGCGACCATGCCGGGATGCGTAAACTCCGTGTACAGGCCCAGCGTTCCCAGGATAAGCAGCAGAAAAAACACGTCGGGCTCAACGATTCGCGCAAGGAATTTCTGCCGTCCGGACAGCTCAAATCCCCTGCGTGCGGCGTTCGCAAGCAAGAGTTTCACCTTTGTGCCGTCAAAGCGCGTGATCTCCCGGCCGTCCAGTTTCCGCAACAGATCGTCGGGCGAACTGGCGAGCAGGTCGATCAATTTTCCATCAAGCGCTTCTTTTTCGGTGAAGGCTTTCGCGTCGGTCACGGCCGTTTCCGCAAGAGCTGGATTCCGTCCTCGCTTCTCGGCAAAGCTGCGCAGGAACGCCGTGGCATCATTCATGATTTTCTTGCGCATGGTCTCGTCAACGGTGAGCGGGAAACCACCGATCGCGATGACCGGCGAGGCCGCCCCTGCATGCGTACCGGGGGCCATGGCGGCGATATCCGCGCTAAGAAGAATAAAAAATCCCGCGGAAGCGCCGCGCGCTCCGGCCGGCGAAACATACACGGCCACCGGGACAGGCGATTCCAGAATGTGCTGAATGATGTCTTTCATCGAGTCGCTCAGCCCGCCGGGGGTGTCCATGGTAATGAGCACCAGCGCGGCGGGACGCCGCGCGGCGTCGGCGAGTCCTTCGTCAATATAAGTAGCGAGGACCGGTTCGACTTCGCGATCCAGATTCAGTTCGAGGACCAGAGGATTGGGCGGAAGATCCTCCGCGGTGGCCGAAGGAAGAAGAACGACAAACGCGGAAGCGAACAGGACGCCGAACAGGAAGAGATATGGGGATGAGATGAACCGCAACGAGTTACCGCCAGCGACCTTCATTGTGCGCCTCCCGCGGGCTTTGTCTTCTGCAGATGCTCGAGCAGCAGCTTCGCTTCCGCATAGTTGGGCGCGAGTTTGATGGCGCGCTCCACTTCCACCCGGGCCAGCTCGTTTTTTTTCTGTTCGAGGTAGATTCGAGCGAGCGTCGTCCGCACCACCGCGGAGTCACGTGAAGCGAGTGAAGCCTGGAGCTCCGTGACCGCGTCATCAAGTTTGCCGCGGCGGCGATATAGATCAGCCAGGCCGTGATGCGCTGAAGAATCCCCCGGAGCCGCCAGCAAAGCCGCGCGAAATTCGCTCTCCGCCGTATCCAAACGGCCCGCGGAGAGTTCCTGTCGCCCGCGGCGAATGTGTGTTGCAGGCGTGTCCGCGGCGGCGAATGTGGTAGAAGGAGCCGCGGCCGGTTCCGGAGACTCGATTTCCAGGCGCGGCGCCGTGGCATCCAGCTCGGTTTTGATGCGCTCGAGGCGTGCCATTGCGTCGCCTTTCGCATCGAGGTGCATGGCGGGTAGCGCGTTTGGACCCAGCGCTTCCCCGGCTGCTTCGCGCTCTTGATCCGCTTCGTCCTTCTTCCCTGCTTTTTCCAGCGACTCAATCAGCAAGGCGCGGTCTTCCGGATTGTCGGGCTCGCGCTGCGATGCCGTACGAAAATACTCCGCCGCGGCCGTGAAATCGTTTGCGCGCAGAGCGAGCAATCCGAGATTAAACAAATAGTCGTCTTCGTCGGGGTCCAGATCGCTGGCGCGGCGAAGATCGCTTTGTGCCGCGGGCGTTTTTCCCTGGCGCGCACGCGCGATCCCCAGGTTATTCAGGATTTCCGGCAGGTCGGCGCCGGAAACCAGATTGGCGGCGCTATGCCGCAGCACCTCCTGCAGCGAGGTGAAGACTTCCTCGGCTCGATCAGGTTGATTGAGCCGCAACCGGCACACTCCCGTTGCGAAAACGGCTTCCACGGCGCTCTCGTGCGTCTTGGGCACGCGAGCAAACCAGGGCAGCGCGGAATTGCAATCGTTGCGCGCGGAATAGACCTGGCCGAGAGCAAAATCCGGGTCGGGCCAATCGGGTTCCAGGCGGGCGGCTTCGCGCAACTCGCGCAGGCGTGCGTCATCCTCACTGGCCAGCAGCCCGCGAATGTAGTGTTCGAACGCATCCAGTCGGAGCGCGCGCTGTGCTTTGGAAAAGTCTGCGAAGCTGAGCGGGAAGGCTTGGTCAGTCGCGGAGAGAAGCCGCCAGAGCAAGTGCGCGTGCAAATCCATGAAGGAATCGAGCGGGCCGGATTCGCGAACCGCCGGCAGCAAGGCCACAGGATTCACGCGGAGCATGCGCGATTCGATGGTCAGCGATTTGCCATCCGAAGTGAAGCTGCCAAAGATAACAAAATCGGCATCCAAATCTTCCCCGACATGCAGCATGGTGGCGCGGCTGAATTTCGCCGAGGCTGGCAGACCGTAACGATCAAACTCGTTCAAGCGCCCGGCGTGCGAGAACACCTGCTGTCCCGAGGCGGAGAGGCGCTGGATGGTGAGTTCCTCCAGGCCTTCGCCGATCCAATCAAGCCGCGGCGACGCACCGCCGTTCTCGAAAGGAAAAACCAAATAGATGCCCGGCTGCGAGTTTCCCGGAGTACTGTGGGCGGGGGAGGGAGCCTGTTGCGCAATCAGCGGAGCGGCGCCAACGAAAACGTTGGTGGCGAAGAGACCAAGAACAATTTTGCTGAAAATTTTTCGCCGCATGCTCATGCTACGGGCATTGTAGCAGAGCCGTTGACCGGGGATGCGAGATACATGCTGTCAGCCACGGCGGCAGAAAAAAGAAAACCGTTTTCCGATCAGGGCTGCGCGGTATCCGGTCGCTGCTCGAGAACTTCCTGGATCGCCGGATCCTTCAAAACGGCGGCGAAGGAAGGATCGCTCTTGACGGCATTCATTTCCTTGTAGCCCTCGTCCTTGGCCTTGCGCAGATAAATCGCGCAGCGTTCGGCATTGCCGGACTGCGCAAACGTTTTCGCGAGCAAAAAGTAAAAAAATCCGCGATCGTTGCTCAAGGAGCGGTCCTGAACTAGGGTTCCGGCGCGCCCCGAGCTACTATCAAAAATCTGCGGGTCAAGCGCCAACGCCTGGCGGAAAGAAGCGATGGATTCCTCGTATTTCTTATCACCAAAATACGCGTATCCAAGGTTCATGTAAAAGCTACCCGCATCCGCGCGCAGCTCAATGGCCTTGTGATAAGCCCGTATGGCTTTGCCGTACTTCTTTCGCTCATACCAGATGGTGCCAATGTTGTTTTGCGCGTCTGCGTAACGAGGATCGGCCTTTAACGCCCGCTGATAGTACCTCAGCGCCAGCGATAATTCCGTCTGCTGGTGCAAAGCGATGCCCAGCCGGTTCAGATAAACAGCATCCTGCGGATTCGCGTCCGAAAGGCGCTTGTATACGTCCGCCGCCGCGCGATACTCCTTGCGCACCATGTACAGCGCGCCCATCTCGTCATCGCTCAAATGGCGTGGCGCCGCCAGTTGCGAGGATGCCGCGGCCTGCGAAGTCGTTTGCACCGATGGTGAAAGGGCGGAAGCGTCGGAACCTTCTCCGCCGTTCTGACCGCTGGAGGGAACCGCTAGCGTCAGTATCAGTATGCCTGCTGGAATCGCCAAAGAAACTCTGGTCATGGCGAATCTCCTCGATCCCGTTTAGGCTTCTCGGGATCCTTCTTCTTCTTCTCCCCAAAGATACCAAAAATCTTCTGAAGTGGATTCTTTTTCTTTTCTCCGGCTCTTGCCGCGGGGTCCGGC
>JBGOTL010000019.1:0-41536 GCA_041476465.1 Candidatus Acidiferrum sp.
AAGAGCCTGAAGGGATCGAAGCTCCTGATTCTTGGGGTGGCTTACAAGAAGGATGTCGACGATTTACGCGAATCCCCCACGCTGAAGATCATGCAAATTCTTCAGCAGCGCGGGGGGCAATTTGACTACAACGATCCGTATTTCCCTCAGCTGCGCAAGCTGCGGCATTACAACTACGAACACATGAAGTCCGTGCCGCTCAACCAGCAGTCCATCGGCAGCTACGACGCCGTGCTCATTGCCACCGATCACTCCAGCTACGATTATGGAGCGATCGTCGATGCAGCCAAGCTGGTCATTGATACGCGCAACGCCACGAGGCGGGTTCTTCGCCATCGCGACAAAATCGTGCTTTGCTAGGACGCAATGCCATCATCCGCTGAAGAAATTCACCGCCAGCTCGAAGAAAGCGCTCGCGTCAAGCAGAGCTTTTCCGAGGAGCTGGTGGGCCGCATCGCGCAGTTTGCGGAGCGTTCCGCGGCGGCTTTGCAGGCCGATGGCAAGCTTGTTTTTTTCGGTAACGGCGGCAGCGCCGCGGATGCGCTTCATCTTTCCGCGGAACTCGTGGTCCGGCTTCGCAAGGACCGCCGCGGGCTTGCGGCGCTGGCCTTGACCACCAACCCTTCGGTCCTGACTGCCGCGGGGAATGATTACGGCTTCGAGCAGATTTTTTCCCGTCAGATTGAATCCCTCGTAGCGCCACGGGACGTTCTTGTGGCGCTCTCCACCAGCGGCAACAGCCCGAATATTGTCCGCGGCGTTGAGGCCGGCCGCGCGCGTGGCGCGTATCTCGTGGCCTTCACCGGAGAAACGGGAGGCATGCTCTCCGGAAAAGTGGATCTGCTCCTAAACGTCCCCTCGCGCGACCCCCAGCGTATCCAGGAGGCCCACATTACCATGGGCCACATTGCTTGTTCCCTGATCGAGCGGTTCGCCACCTTGTAGCGCCGCACTTCGAGTGGCGCGGCTTTCTTCGTGGTCTGGCCCGGATGGCAACAAACCGCACAACGGCTCGAAAGAAGGCGCGTCATTGTACGGTGTCACTTGCTTTGGAAGTCAAAACGGAATTCCTGAATGCAATGGCCGATTGTCAGTCCCCAGCATCATAGGTAGCATGTGGGAAGAGAGACCGTATGCCGGTGTTCTACAAGATCGATAGGGAACGCCGGCTGGTGATGACCACAGGGATGGGTGTGTTTACGCTAGCTGACGCACTGGCCTACCAGGACAAGCTCTCGAAAGATCCCGAATTTGACTCAGGCTTCTCTCAATTATTGGACTTGACCCATGTCACAGAATACGCTGTAGAAGCCGAGGACATACGCAAGCTGGCTCAAAGGAGCATTTTCTCTCCAAAATCTCGCCGGGCCTTCCTTGTGACGGGTGATTTGGCGTTTGGGCTAGGACGAATGTTTGGGATCCTGCGTGAAACCGTTGGCGAAAAGGGAGTTAGAGTTTTCCGCAATCTCGACGAGGCGCTCGACTGGGTTCTTTCCAAAGACGAGATCGCCTGAAAAACAATCGCTTCTTTCCCCGCGATTGCAGGTATTCCAGGCTCAGGCTCTGATTGCACTCATGAACTTTCATGTAATTTCAACTTTCACTTGTGAACTGTTTACTCTTAGTTCGCGCTGCGCAGCTCCAAGCGCGCGGTCGCAAACGGGAGGACTGCCTCAAGTAGCACCGGCATGCGCTCTGAAGTATTGGCGAGATACAAAGTGAAGTGAGAGTCTTTCATCTCCGCGCCATTTTCGAAGACGCGGATTTCGATCTTTGAAGCAGTGAAGTCTCCCGCCGGCACAGTGACCGCCTCGGATTTCCCGGCCAGGCTCGCGCGCACGTCATACAACTTTCGCCCGTCGTAGACCGGGCCGTGCAACTCCGGGGTCTTGCTCCAATCCACGTGGCGCAAATACTGCATCATGCCCAGCGGGTCACGCGTTCCCGGGAGTACGCGCGCAACGGAAGCATTCGCCGGCGCGGGATCCTTTCCCGAAGCCGACATTCTCTGAACCGATTCTACTTTTTGCCCGCGTTCGCTCAAATGCATCTCGTACTGCAAACTCGTAAGCGTTGCTGCGTCACTGTACGAATCGAATTGATCGTCCAGTTCGAAAACCATGCGCAGCGGGTTTTCCGTATGTACAAAAGCCTGTAGATGCCACGCGTTCTTACCGGAAAAATTTCGGTGTTCAGCAACGAAGATCCGCAGGTTCGCCACGCTGCTCAGTTTCGAAACCGTCGCGGTGTACTCGAGGGATTCCCCGGCACGAAGAGCAAGCCCCGCATCCGGTGCAGGCGCCAACTTCCTTTCTGCTTCTGCCAGAGGCACTGCGACCGCGGCCGTGGTCGCCCCTTCGCCTTTGGGAGCCGTTGGCATGGGCAGCGTGCCAAGGCTCGCAGCAACCGATTTGGGAGGCGCGCCCGGCCGGCCGAGGCTGCCGTGCAGCAAGAAATATGCACCTCCGGCGCACCCCAGTGCGATCACCGCTGTCATTCCAATTTGCATTCTTTGGCTCATGCTCTTTGTGTGACGTTCGTCCGAATCAAGCTCTTGCCTCTGCTGCTTCCATCGTACAATACGGTTTCGTGTCAGCGCGGACTTTCAGCCGCATCGCGGCCGCGCAGACCTTGACCGCTTCGCGGTCTTGTCTGTCATTTGATCGTAGCAGAACCCGTGGCCAGCGGCGTCACTCCGCCGGCCACCTACCTCGTCTGAGGAGGACTCGCCGCATGCGCTACCTGGTTACCGGCGGCGCCGGATTCATCGGCTCGAATACCGTCGAAGAACTCGTCCGGCGCGGGCATAGCGTCGTCGTCCTGGACGATCTCTCCTCCGGCAAGGAAGAGAACCTCGCGGAAATCCGCAACAAGATTACCTTCATGAAGGGAAGCATCACGGACCTCGAAGTGGTCCGCAAAGCAGTTCATGAAGCGGAATACGTCCTTCATCTCGCGGCACGCACATCCGTTCCGCGTTCCGTAAAAGATCCTCTCGAGACCAACCGCGTCAACGTCGATGGCACGCTGAACGTTCTCATCGCCGCGCGCGACGCCAAAGTGAAGCGCTTTGTCTTCGCCGCATCATCGTCGGCCTACGGGGAAACGCCCACACTGCCAAAAGTGGAAACCATGCGCCCTGAACCTATCTCTCCATATGGCGTCACAAAATACGTTGGCGAACTCTACGCGCAGACCTTCGGCCGCTGCTATGGCCTGGAGAATGTTTGCCTGCGCTATTTTAATATTTTTGGGCTGCGCCAGGATCCTGGCTCGCCCTACTCGGGCGTGCTCGCCAAGTTCGCCACCGCTTTTCTGGATGAAACTTCACCTGTCGTATATGGCGACGGGGAGCAGTCCCGCGACTTCACTTACGTCGACAACGCCGTGCAGGCAAATCTGCTGGCCTGCGAAGCGCCGAATGTCTCCGGAAAAGTCTTCAATATTGGTTTGGGCAGTCGCTTCACCCTCAATCAGACCCTGCAGTTGCTCCGCCAGTTTTCAGGAAAAAACCTCGAAGCCAAATACGAACCGCCCCGTGAAGGCGACATCCGTGATTCCCAGGCCGACATCACTCAGGCACGCGAATTACTTGGATACGATCCGCAAATTGCCTACGAAGAAGGCCTGCAACGCACCTTCGACTGGTACCGCAGCACTCACAACAAGAAGCCCGCAGAATAAAGCAAAATGCGTGTTCCTGCCTGTCTGCTTTCTTGAACGCTCTGGCGAAAATTCTCCGGACTGGGGCACGGCGCCGCGGTGCTCAACTCACGGTTATGGAGTGGCGGTCTTGCCATAGCTCAATCCCTCGCCCGCCTTCGGAACATCATAGTTCCAGAAATAAAGCGGCTCGAGCTTCTTCTGTTCCGGCCACACTTGGTTCAGTGTGTCGCCTTCAAACAATTCACCGTTTTTCATCACCCAGTGAATCGTGTTGGTGTTGTGAATGTCCTCGAGCGGGCTCTTATCCATGATCACCAAGTCCGCCAGTTTGCCCGGCTCGATCGAGCCGAGGTCTGCGGGCCGCCCGATGATCTTCGCGCCGTTCACCGTCGCGCAGCGCAGCACTTCCATGGGCGTCATCCCGCCGCTCGCCAGCATCCACAATTCCCAGTGGTACCCGAGCCCCTGGAGTTGCCCATGGCTGCCCACGCCGACTAATCCGCCCGCGCGTTCCAGCTTGGCCATCTGCGCCGAGAGTTTCGGAAACGCGTATTCATCCTTGCGAAACCAGCCTTCCCGCCGCTTGGTCTTCTCATCGATGATCTTGTGCGGCGTAAAGTGGTTCAGCTTCGCGTTGTCGTGTACTTCGCTGTATTCATACCAGTAGTTTTCACCGAAAGGCCCGCCATAATTCACGATCAGGGTTGGCGTTTCCGCAATTCCCGATTGCGCGAAAACCTGCAGCACATCTTTGTACAGCGGCGTGATCGGCAGCGTGTGTTCGTTGCCATGGAATCCATCAAACACGTGCGTCAGGTCCAGCTTCAGATCCAACCCGCCTTCCGTCGTGGGCATCATTTCCAGCTCTTTCGCCGCCTGCACCATATACTGCCGCTGCCTGCGGTTACCCACGATGTAACTCTTGATGTTGTGTGTGCCGTAGTATTTCTTGTATTTCAGCAGCACACCCTTCACTTCCTCCATGGATTGAAAATTGTTGTCGGAGAACACCCCCGGCCCGGTTGAAAACGCGCGCAATCCAATGATGTCGCCGCTGTCCGCCAAATCCTGATACGCGAACATGTCGTTCGACCCGGTCTGCACGTCGAGTCCCGCGGTCACGCCGTACGCCAGATTCGCCAGGAACGCCCAGTTCTGCGTATCCAGAATGCCGCGGCGTATCTCCGACCAATGCGCGTGCGTATCCACGAAACCCGGCACAATGGTTTTGCCCCTCACATCGAAAATCTTTGCGCCGGCTGGCACGCTCCCCTTCGCTCCTACACTCTTAATGCGGTTATTCTCGATGACGATGTCTGCGTCTTTCAGCACTTCGTCATGTTTGTCACCCTTCATCGTCACCACGGTAGCCCCGCGCAGAACGATCGTGCCCTTCGGCGTCTTTCGCGGCACTTCGATATCTATCGCAATCTCCTGGACGTTCTTGTCCTCCTCCTTCAGTTTCTTTTCTACCTTCTTCTCTTCTTTGTTCTCTTCCTTCTTTACGTCCGCAGTTTGGACGGCGTCTTTCTTGTCGGCCTCTTTCTTATCCGCGTCTTTCTTGTCGCTTACTTTCTTGTCAGCGTCCTTCTTTTCGTCCTTCGGCTCCTCAAAAGAGATGGCGCTCAGTGGCTCACGGAAGAGGCTTGCTCCCACCGCCCATATAATCGTCTTGCCGTCATCGGCCCAGCCAAAATAATCCGCGCCGATATCCGTCAACCGCTTCACCGGCACGGACGCAGTCGACACATTCACCGTCGGCGCTTCACCGCCCACCACCGGCATGGCGATCAGGTAGAGCTGGTTCATCACATGCGCCAGCACCCACTGTCCGTCAGGGCTCGGCTGCGCGTCATCCGCGGGAATTGGCTCCTCAAAAAAATACAGCCCCTGGCCCTTGACTTGAATGTGCGTGCGGCGGTCGGTGCCGTCATACCGAAGCGATAGCAGTCCCTGCGGCGTGTAGACATAGATGCGATCCTTCTCATTCGTGAAGTGCGGCCCGCCCGCGCCGCGCGCTGGCAGGATCAGGTTGGCATTGCCGCCTTCAGCAGAAACCCAAATGAGATCCGCGTTTGCAGTTTGCCCGCCATCAAATTCACTGTTTTCTCTGTCATAGGCATTCCCGCGCAGTAGCACGATGCGACTGCCATCCGGCGACCACGCCGGATTGCTGTACACCGCCGGTGATTTTGACAGCTGCACCGGCGTTCCGCCGCTCGCCGGAACTTTCCAGAGTTGTCCGCCCTCGCTCGACCACGTTACGTACGCGAGCGACTTTCCATCCGGCGACCATGCCGGCTGAAACTCATGCCCGCTCCCGCTCATCAGCCGCTGTGGCTTTCCACCAGGCAAATCCAAGGTGTAAAGATGCGTCATCGCGGAAAACGCCAGCTTCTTCCCGTCCGGTGATTCCACGGGATCTTGAATCAACCGTACTTTCACTGGTCCCTCTTCCACCTTCTGCGGGAAATCCAGCTTCGGTCCGATTTCTTGCGACACCTGCGCGGTGAATGGAATCACCCGGTCCGTTCCAGTTGCCAGATCCAGCCGCCGAATCTTTCCATCCTGGTTGTAAACAATTTCTTTCCCCCCGGGAAGAAACGCGTACGCGGGGAAAACGTCGCGCGAAAAAAGGGATTCCTGGTCGTCGCGCGTCACCGGGTATTTCACCCAACGGTCTTCGCCGCTCTCCAGATTGCGCAAACGCATGCCGCTCTCCGTTTCATAGCGCGTCACGTACAGAAGCTCTTTCCCGTCCGGCGAGAGCACGGGACGGAACGCGCTTTCCAGCTGCTCTAGAATCGTGTCTTCGTCACCCGTTTTGCGGTCACGCCGCGCAATCCGCCAAAGCGGCAATTGTGCGTTGTAGGAAAACGGTCCCTGGCGCACTGCGTAGTAGAGATACTTGCCATTCGCCGAAGCCACCACTCCCATGGCATTGTGGCGTTCCCTCCGCGGCGTTGTCGGCGTCGGCTTGGCCTTGGTGATCTGTACGCCAGTGCCGCCATCCACGTGATACATCCAGATTTCATACGTGGTGATTCCGAAGCCCGCTTTGGAGACAAAGATGTACTTGCCGTCCGGCGCCCAGCTCGGCGACGCGAAATCGTTATTCGCGTCTTTCGAAACTTGTTTGGGTTCGCTTCCGTCCGCGTGCACGATCCAGATGTTTTCGCTGCCCTCGCGGTCGGAGAGAAACGCAACCCACTTGCCGTCAGGAGAGAATTTCGGCTGGCTATCGAATGCCAGGCCTCCGGAAATCAGCTTCGCCTGTCCGCCTTCGATCGGCAGCGTATAAATATCTCCGAGCAACTCGAAGACAATCGTCTTTCCGTCGGGCGACACATCCAGCGAGAGCCACGTGCCTTCATCCGTTGAAAATTCGATCTTGCGGTCGGACTTCAGCGGCAAGCCCTTCTTCTCGTCTTTCTTCTCGTCTTTCTTCTCGTCTTTCTTGTCCTTCTCCTGGGGCCCCGCAATCACCCGTTCGGCGAATCCTCCGAAAATCAGCGCCATCATCACAAACCACGCCATCCAACCACCCCGGCTGGGTTTCAAGCTCATGTACTCTCTCCTCTGTCTCAGTGAGCGAATGTTTCTACCAGGAATGAAATGATCGGCCCGCCGCGGACGCTCAGCATGCCGCACACCACACCCTTACCTGCCAACCTTAGACGCGGCCCCTTAGAAAGCGTTTCGGTGGCCTAGCTGGTCCTGGCAATGCCCTCTCGGTACGACAAGCAGAAATGTCTGCCCTACTGCTCTTCATCGCCCCCGCCGTGAGATTCTCCCCCGGCCGAAGGCACGATATGTGGGATCCCCGCGTCGTTCATCTTCTTGTTCAGCGCCGGCAGATCTTCCTCCAGCAGCTTCTTCACTTGTGCCGATGCCTCGCTCACTAGCGGTTTTAACTCCGCCAGCCGGTCCTTCTGCTGGCCACCGGGCGCGGCGGCATATCCATCCAGATCTTCCAATAAGTCTTGCACCTGGTTCGGCAACGGGTCTGGCTTCCATTCGAACGGCGGCCCCGCATCGCCAAGCCCCTGGCGCTCGCGGACATATTTCTGAGCAACCTCATCCACCTTCTTCTGCAGGTCATCTGCTGTTTTCTGAATGTCGGCCGGAATTTTCGCCTCGTTCTTCTTTGCAGCTTCTTTCTTCCACTGCTCGCGCGCCGACGTCAGCGCATTCTTCAGCCCTTCGATTGCCTTGCGATCTTTGCCCGTGGACTTCGCCAGCGGATACAGTTCGTCGATGGCCGCGCGCCGTGCCACCCGGTCCGCCGCGGAAATTACAATCCGCGGATCCTCTTCAACAACAACTTTCTGCGCCGCTTCTTTTTCGCCGGCTTTGATTTTGACGGTATATTCCCCCGGCTCGACCAGCGGGCCTCGCGGTCCGAAACTATACCCCGCCGCCACCGCTTCCTTCTGCTCCTCCGTCGGCTCTGCCGGTGAGTTGTAGCGCAAATCCCAGTTCGTGCGATTTACTCCCGCCGCGCCGGGCGCGTCAAATTCCCGCACCAACTTCTTGTCTTTGTCATAGACGCTAATTTTCGCCTTGCCTTCCTTTTTCGCCGCGGCGTCAGCTTTGGCTTTTTCGGCTTCCACGGGCTTGTCCTTCTTTTCTTTATTCATGCCCGTGTCGTCCTTGTCTGATTTCGCAGCCTCCGGCGGCAGCGCCTCTTTAAGGTAATAATTCAGGATCGCCCCGTAGAGCGGGTTGTTCGCCGTGAACATCTTTTGTCCCGCGCTCCAGCGGCGATTCCTCAACTGCCACAACGTCGCTGGCCGCGGCTCGAAGAAAGTAATCTCCGACGCCGCCACATTCGCATCCATCTTCTCGATCGGCGTCAAATCGTCAAATACCCAGATCGACCGCCCGTGCGTCGCCAGCACCAGATCGTTCTCCCGCGCTTGTATCTCGATGTCGTCCACCGGCGCCGTTGGAAAATTATTTTTCAGCGCGGTCCAGTTTGCGCCGCGGTTCCACGAGACCCATAGCCCAAACTCCGTCCCTGCGAACAACAGATTTTGGCTGCGTGGATGCTCGCGAACCACGTGTACGCTTCCCGCCGTGTCCGGAATCCCGTTACGAATCGCTTTCCAGTTCTCGCCATAATCCGTCGTCGTGAAAATATAGATTCCGTAGTCGTCCGAACGATGCCCGTCGAATGTCGCGTACGCCGTGCCTTCCGCGTATTTCGACGCCACGATGCGGCTCACATACGTTCCCTTCGGCGCCCCTGGCGCGCGCCCCGCCACATTCTTCCAGGTTTTCCCGGCGTCTCGTGTCACCTGCAGATTCCCATCATCCGTCCCCGCCCAAAGCACATTGGGCGTCAGCGGCGATTCGCTCAGCGTCGTAATCGTCGGATACTCCTCGACTCCGTCGTGCCGCGAAAGCGTGCTCTTATCCGGCGTCTTACCAAAAATCTGCAGCTTGTTGCGGTCCACGCCCGCCGTCAGTTCGCCGCCCAGCCGCGCCCAGTTGTCTCCGCGGTCCCCGGACTTGAACAGATAATTTCCGCCGTAATAAATCGTGTTGTGATCGTGAGCGGAGATGGCCACCGGTGAATTCCACTGGAAGCGGTAATGCGGTTCACCCGCCTTGGCCTGTGGCCTGATGGAACGCTGCTGATGCGTCCGTAAATCCCGCCGATCGATATATCCATCCTGCGATTCCGTATACACGATCCACGGCTCCGCCTGGTCTATCTCCGCGTAGAATCCATCTCCGCCGTGAATCAGCAGCCAATCCTCATTCGTGATGCCATCGCTCGTCAGCGTTTGGATTGGCCCGCACCAGCTTCCGTTGTCCTGCAATCCGCCGCAGATGTGATAAGGCTTCTCGTTGTCCAGCCCCACCTCATAAAACTGCCCGATGGCCATGGTGTTAACGAAGTCCCAGGTACGCCCGTTGTCGTAGCTCCAGTGAATTCCGCCATCGCTGCCGGTCAGGATGTGATTCCCATCCGCCGGATCGATCCACATCGCGTGAAAATCACCGTGAATCTTTTTCACGCGTTCCGTCGAAAATGTTTTCCCGCCGTCTTCGGAGTAATACATCGCCGCGCCCAGCGCCCAGATTCGCAGGTCGTTGGTGGGATCCACGCGCACCTGGCTGTAATAGGAAGGTCGTGGATCTGTGTCGCTCATTTTCTTCCATGTTTCCCCTTTGTCCTCGCTGCGGAAGATGCCTCCTTTTTCGTGTTGCACCAGGGCGTACACGATATTCGGGTCCTTGCGATAAATATCCAGCCCGATGCGCCCTGTCTCGCCGCCGTTTTCATAGGGCAGGCCCTTCGTCAATTTCTTCCACGTCGCCCCGCCGTCCGTCGTCTTGTAAATCGCGCTGTCCTGCCCGCCGCCGTTGAACCCATACGGCGCTCGCCGCCGTTCGTACGCCGAAGCGTACAGCGTCTCCGGGCTTTGCGGATCCATGGCGATGTCACTCACCCCGGTGTCCTCGTTGATCTTCAGCACCTGTGTCCAGCTCTTCCCGCCATCGCTCGTCTTGTACACCCCGCGCTCCGCGTTTGCTCCCCACAGATGCCCCAGCGCCGCCACATAAACCACATCCGGATTCTTCGGATGAATCACGATGCGCCCGATGTGATGCGTCGCCGCCAGGCCCATCTTCTGCCAGGTCTTGCCCCCGTCCGCGGACTTGTAGGCTCCGTCGCCCCACGACGAACTCTGCCGGTTGTTTGGCTCGCCGGTGCCCACCCAAACAATGGACGGGTCCGAGGGCGCAATCGCGATGTCGCCAATCGTCGAAACGCCTTCCTTATCAAACACTGGCTCCCACGTGGTGCCGTTGTTGGTTGTTTTCCACACCCCGCCCGAGGCCACTCCGGCAAATACAATGTTGGGATTGCTCTCCACCACTGCGAAATCGTCGATGCGCCCGCCCATCACGGCCGGGCCCAGTTCTCGAAATTCCAGGTTTTTCAGCTTCTCAGTGATCTTCGGCTCGTCCGGGCCCGCAGCAGCGTGCGTAGCGACTGCGGCCAAACCCCAAAGCAGACTCGTAGCCAGAACTGTTTGCAAAGCGGAAGAGATGCGGCTCATTTCCAACCCCCTGTAGGTGCGGCGCGGCATCATACCGCCGCAAGCCGGTCCATTGCACCTCTTGTTTGCAACCAAGGAAATCTGCAAGCGCTACACATCCCATGAATCGCGTGTTAGGCTAACAATTCATTTTCAATGACCGCATGCTCCGCGTGAACCCTCATCCACACTCTCGGAAAAGCGCTCCGCGAACTTGCCTGCTCTTCCTGATGGCATTTCTCTCTCTTCTTGTGGGACCTGAAACGCCGCTTGCCTCTGCCCAGCAGGTCCGTCTGCCTTCCGCGAAAGGCAGCATTGCCGAGCTCTCCGCCAGCGGACCGCAACGCCGCCAGGGTGACCTCTACATTGCCGACGGCGATGTGGACATTCGTTATGGCGAGTTACGCCTCCGCGCCGATCACGTCGAATACAACAACAAGACCTTCGAAGCCAGCGCTCGCGGCCACGTTCAGTTTGACTTCGACAACCAGCATCTGGATGGCGATCAGGCGCAAATCAATATACGCACCGGCCACGGCACATTTCACAACGTTCGCGCCACCGTGAAAATCGATCGCCGCGCGAATCCCTCCGTCCTGATCACCGATAATCCGCTCTACTTTGAAGCCCAGGAAGTCGAGCGCTTCTCCAGTGATGTGTATGTGGTCCGCCACGCATGGATCACCATCTGCGACCCCGCGCATCCCAAGTGGCAGTTCTACGCCCCGCACGCGAACATTCGTCTCGACAAGTCCGTCGCTCTCGTAAATGCCAATTTCCGGCTTTTCCGCGTGCCGCTCGTCTGGCTTCCCTATGCCACCGCGCCCGCCGGCCCCAAAGTCCGGCAGTCCGGCTTTCTGATTCCGGCCATCGGCAATAGCAACAGCAAAGGTTTTGTGATTGGGGACGCCTTTTATTGGGCGCCGAAGCCCTGGTTGGACGCCACGCTCGGCGCGGAATACTTTGCCCGGCGCGGTTCCGCCCAGCGCGGCGAATTCCGCGCCAAGCCCTTCGAAAACACTACCCTTAAATATTCGTACTTCGGGGTGATCGACCGCGGCATTCAAGGACCAATGGGCACCATCGTTAAGCAGGGCGGCCACCAGCAACAGCTGGAACTGCAGGCGCTTCTGCCCCATGGCTGGCGTTTCGTTACGGATTTCAATCAGCTCTCCTCTCTCACGTTTCGCCTCGCCTTTGCCGATACTTTCGGCGATGCCATCAATTCGGAAGTTCGCAGCGCCGCTTTTCTTACCAACAATTTTCGCGGGTTCAGCCTGAATTTTGGCGCAATCAACAACAAGACCTATCTCAGCCTGCCTGCGGGCGCCATTCCGCCGCAAACCGTTTCCCTCCGCACCGCTCCGGAGGTTCATTTCAGCTCCGTCGAGCAAGCGCCCTGGAGAAATTTGCCGGTCTATTTGAGTTTTGATTCATTCTTCGGTGGCGCTCATCGCGACCAGAACGGTTCCCTGCCTCTCAGCACCCCCTACGCTGTACTGCGAACGGAGTTCGCACCCCGCGTTACCGTTCCGCTGCACATTGGACCTTGGCTCGGCGTCACGGCTTCCGCCGCGTTTCGCACCACCTACTTCAGTGACTCGCTGGTTTCTCCAACCCTGCTCAGTGGCCGCTCCATCACCCGCAACACCGGAGAATTCACCGTGGACCTCCGCCCGCCGGCCCTCGAGCGCTTTTTCGAGCGCCCCAAATCCAAACTCAAGTTCAAGCACACCGTTGAACCGTTGCTCGCATACCGTTACGTCACCGGCGTAAACAATTTTGCTGATTTCATCCGCTTTGACTCCGATTCCATCCTCACCGATACCAACGAAACCGAGTACGGCATCACGCAACGTCTCTTCGTAAAGCGCGGTGACGCCCAGCCAGTGGAGTTTCTATCGTGGCGTGTGGTGCAGAAACATTTCTTCGATCCCACATTCGGCGGCGCGCTCGTTCCCGGCCAGCGCAACGTTTTTCAAACACTTAATTCCTTCACGTCATTCGCTTTTGCCAGTACTCCCCGCAACTGGTCGCCCATCATCAGCGATGTGAAGATTACGCCGGGGGGCAGCTACGACGCCGAGCAGATTTTGGAATACGATCCCCAATTGCAGAAGGTCACTACCATCGGCACGCTCCTCAAAGTGAAACCCTATAGCGAATTCTTCGCCACCATCGCGCACTTTCGCCTGCAAGGGGATCCGGTACTCCAGCCCCTCGCCAACCAGGTGCGCGCGCTGTTCGGCTATGGCAATCTCACACGCAGAGGTTTTAACGCTGCCGGGGGCATCAGCTATGACCTCACCAACAGCGCGCTGCAAAATCAGCTTGTGCAGGTCAGCTATAACGGAGGCTGCTGCGGCATCGCTCTCGAGTACCGCCGCATCGCCCTCGGTCAGGTGCGCACGGAAAATCAGTTCCGCGTCGCGTTCATCATCGCGAACATCGGCACCTTCGGGAATCTCCGCCGCCAGGAAAAATTTTTTTGATGCAGCCTCGCGTAACGCTGGTTGTGGCAGTTTGTGGAATGTGTTTCCTAGCGGCTGTCATCCTGAAGGCCCGTCGGTTTTTGCCGGCCTGAAGGATCTCAACTGCAAATTGCGGAGTACGTTTTAGAATACATGTCATCCTGAAGCCCCAGCGCCTTTTGCTGGGGCTGATGGATCTCAACTGCCAATGTTAGCAACTGCGCAGCAACTAGATGTTTCATAAGCTCTATGATGAACGACACCGATCTAGCATTCGCCTCCATCGAAGACGTGACGCGGCTCTTTCGCAAACGAAAACTTTCGCCCGTCGAGCTGACCAAGCTCATGCTCGCCCGCATCGAGCGCCTCAATCCCAGGCTAAACGCTTACCTCACCGTCGCCGCCGACCTGGCCCTGGCCCAGGCCAAGAAAGCTGAAGCTGAACTCTTCGCCCCTAGCGGCCGCAAAAGCCATCGCGATCGCGGCCCGCTTCACGGCATTCCCATCTCGCTGAAAGACAACATCTATACCGCGGGCATTCGTACCACCGCCGGCTCGAAAATCTTGAAGGATTTTGTTCCACAGCACGATGCTCAGGTTGTTGTCCTATTGAAAGAAGCCGGCGCCGTCATCCTCGGCAAAACCAACATGCACGAGTTTGCCTACGGCACCACCTCCAACAACCTTCACTATGGCCCAGTTCGTAATCCGTGGGATCTCTCGCGCATCGCCGGCGGCTCCAGTGGTGGTTCCGCAGCGGCCCTTGCCGCAGGCCTTTGTTACGGCAGCATTGGCACGGATACCGGCGGCTCCATCCGCATCCCTGCCGCTCTCTGCGGCGTCGTCGGCCTCAAACCCACTCGCGGTTGCGTTAGCGACGATGGCGTTGTCCCTCTTTCGCCGACGCTCGATTGCACCGGCCCGCTCGCGCGTTCTGCGCGCGACGCTGGTCTCCTTCTACACGCCGTCGCCGGGCCTCATGTCTTCCCCCCTAGTCCCTGGTCAGCAGCAAGAATCCTCAAGAAATTGCCGAAGTTTCGGCTAGGCCTGCCCAAGGAATTGTTCTTTGATGTGCTCGCCACGGAAGCCGGCGAATGTTTCGCGGCGGCGCTTTGCGATCTCCGCAAGCTCGGTGCGCAAACGAAAGAACTATCCATCCCCTCGCTCAACGAAACGGAGGACGCCGGCAACCACATCGCCTGGCCGGAAGCGACCCGCTACCACCAGCATTCGGGTTTCTTCCCTTCGCGCTCCGCCGAATACGGCGAAGATGTCCGGACGCGCCTCGAAATGGGCGCCACGACCGCGGCCGTCGCCTACCTTCGCGCTTGCGATCAGCGCGTACGATTCATTCGCGAGTTTTTGTCCAAGATGGATGAAGCCGGTGTGGATGCCCTCGCCGTCCCCACCACGCCCATCGCAGCGCCACTTATTGGTGAAGAAACAACGCGCATCGGCGATAAAGATTATCCCACTCGCGCATTACTCTTGCGTCTCAATCGCCCGGCCAATCTCGCCGGTGTCCCTGCCATTTCTGTCCCCTGTGGCTTTACCAACACCGGCTTGCCCATCGGACTGCAGCTTATCGGTCGCCACACCGAGGAACATCTCGTGCTGCGGATCGCCCAAGCTCTTGAATGCGTACATCCAGAAAGTCGTCGCCCCCCGATCGCGGCCGAATGAGGGCAGGCGCTTTCGTACGCTTATCGCCGTGGCACCGCCGCGCGTGTGGCCATCAATACGCCGCCAATCCAATACCCTAGCGTTCCCGTAACCATCCCGCCAAAAACATCCACGACGTAATGATATCTTCCCCACACGGTCGCCACGCACATGCACAGCACCAGCGGCAGCATCACCCAAAACAGCCAGCGCCGGTGCCGCCACGCCCCCCACAACGCCGCGAACGATCCCGCCACGTGCTGCGAAGGAAACGCCGCGCCACGCACCCGCCCAAACTGTTCGATGAAATTTATCGTCGCAGTGAACGGCCCGCCGTGTAGCTCACCATGCCACCACCCGGCCATCGCAAACCATGGGCTCTCAATCGGAAAACAAGTTGCGATGACGTAGCCAATCGCGTAAGCAACCGCCGAATACGTCATCACCGACCAATATCCCCGCCAATCCTGCCGGTAGTACAAGACCCCGCCAACCACCAGCAGATACGTGAAATAAGTAAGGTAGGCGAACTGCATGAAATCATTCCGCGCCGGTGTCGCAAACTGTTCCAGCCAAATCGACGGATGCACTCCCGTCAGCCAGTGATCCAATGCGATCAGCTTTGCGTCCTGCCATTTCGGCGAAACCAGATGCACCAGTTGCCCCATCTCTTCAAAACAAAACAAAAAGAAAAGATGTGGATACCAGTGCCGCCAGAAATGCCAAAACTTTTGCGACAATGTGGTATACACATTTCGGTCTGTCCCGTACCTGACACCGCTGCTCCACTTCGCCTGCTCCGTCACTCGCGCTTCCACCCGGCACAAGACGAAAATCATCAATGCCACAATCGCCTGCACTCCTAACAACCGAACTGGATGCGCCAGATTTTCCGCAAACAGGACAATCAAAAAACTCGAAACTCCCAAGTACCCCAGGGCCACCCATTCAAACGCGCCGCACGCCGCCCACGCCATAGCTGCTTCCCGCCCCACCCGCGCCGCAATTTCTTCCTTACGCCATTCACCCGTGGCGATCCGCGTCCCGGGTTGCCACGCAACCGCGACCGCCTCCTTTCGGTATGCGTCTCTTCCTGTGTTCCTCATGCTCTACTCCACGGCGCAGTCACAACATTCTTGTCTGTCCGTCTTCTCTGTGAACGGAGTTCACCCTGAGCGAAGTCGAAGGGTGCCCTCTGTGGTGAATCCTGTCTCTTGTCTTTTCGCGTTTTTACCTCCGCCCCACCACAACACCGGCCATCCCTCGTGCTGTGCAATTCGCATTAAGCCCTCCGAAGGATTCACCGCCACCGGACGTCCCGCAGCCGCCAGCATCCATCGATCATTCGAGCTGTCTCCATACGCGAAACACCTCCGCAAATCGAGGTCCATCTCGGCAGCCATGCAGCGCACCGCCCGTTCCTTTGCTTCGCCATACATCGCGTCCCCAATCACACACCCGGTCCATTTACCCTCTTGTTTTTCCAACTGCGTCGCGCACACGCGTATCGCCGCGACGATTCCGCGCGCTTCCAATTCCGTTTCCATCTCGATCGCCGCTGCCCGCGCCAGCGGTTCGAGCGTGCCGCTCACCACCACAATCGCGTGCCTTTGTTTCGCATGCCAGGCCACGCGCTCCATTGCGCCCGGAAAAAATTGCGGAACACACATTTCCGCCTGGCCTTCCCCCACTCGCACCCCGCGCAAGTACATTTTGTTCGCTTGCTGAATCGCTGCCATCCCCCGAGGCGCCAGCCGCAACGCTTCTACCATCCACCGCAAATAATTCCGTGCACGCAGCGCCCGCTGGTACCGCAGCAAACGGAAAAATCTCCGCTCCAGGGATGGCCCCGGCACCAGCGTCCCGTCCAAATCGAAAAACGCCGCAACACTCCTTTTCGTTTCTGTCGCGCTCTTCATGCCGCCCCCTGCCTCACACTCTTTGTTCCTTTCCCCTGCGCCATATTCCCCGCCAAATAACGCCAGCCTTCCATCAACACTGGCAATCCGCGCACCAGGCAAAACGCCGCGGTCATCCACGTCAGCACCTGCGCGCCTAAGCGAATCATCGCGTGCACATCCGCCGCGAGACCCCCCATCACCGCCACCGGCCCGCGCGACAACGCCAGCTCCAGCCCCAAATAGCAGAAGCACACGCACTTCAGCGCCGCATAGACCCCCCGGCTCCATCGCGACGCCACCAACGCTCGCCCCCACCACGTCTGCAGCATGGCATTCGCTCCCCACCCTGAATGACCCGCCTTGATCGCCAGCCCGCGCAGAAAATCCGTCGCCGCCCCGCGAGCGAAAAAAAATACCGGCAGCCACAGCGACACCATCCCCACCACCGCGAAATAGGTGAAGTACACGTTTTCGATCATGCGGTCGCCGAGAATGTCCAACTGCGCGCCTACCGGCGTCGCCAGATCTTTCTGCCGCGCGATATACCCATCCAGCGCGTCCAGCGCGATGGCCGCCACCGTCAGCGCCACCGCCGCCAAATTTGCCCACGCGCCGCGGCCAAAAAGACTCACCGCCGCAAATCCCACCGCCACGCGGAGTAACGTCACTTTGTTGGGTGTCCACTGCATAGTCACCTGCCGGGCATCCATGCGCCCACTCAGGCTCAAAGCAGCCTCCATACCAAACCACCACCACATAACCTGCGCTATTTCAGCTCCTTACCAAGCCATGAATTTCTCTCAACCCGTCCTCACGCCAGCCAAATCCTTCAGCTGTCACCGTTTCCCTTTCTAGCGCCTTTTGTCCTGCTGGCCGCGTCTAATGCACTGGCTCCCCATTGCCGCTCGCTCCGCCCCTGTTTGTCATCCTGAGCGAAGCGCGCAGTTTGCGCTCCGGTCGTTCTTACGGAGCGAAGGATCTCAATGTGAACACGGGCACATACTGTTTTTATGGGAGAATGGAATTCACCCGCTTCGCGGTCGCCAAAACGTCGCCTGCTTAGCAGGCGCCAGAAAATTGACCGCTCGGCGGTAACCTGGAGCAAACATTGAGGATCACACACGCATGACCGACGTACCCCTAGCAGGAGCCTTCCTCGCCGGGCTCATCTCTTTCCTATCGCCCTGCGTTCTCCCGCTCGTCCCCGGCTACATCTCCCTGCTTTCCGGCATCGGCATGGAGCAGTTGCGCCAGGGCCAGCAGCCTAAGGCCGGGCTATTCGCCTCAGCGCTCTCTTTCGTGGTGGGCTTCTCGGTTGTATTTATTTCCTTCGGCGCCTCCGCCAGCGCCGTCGGCGGATTTCTTCGTCAGAATCGCGCTTTGCTCGCCCCCGTTGCCGGCGCGCTCATCATCCTTTTTGGTCTTCATCTCCTCGGCGCTCTTGCAAAGATGAGTCTCCGCGCCGGCATCATTCTTGGCGTCGTTCTCGTCGCCCTCGGCATCGCCTCACTTCTCCGCCATGGCCCGCTTTTTGCAGCCCTCGGCGCCAGTCACTTCTTTTCTCTCTCCTTCATCGGTTTTTTTGGCCCCGCACTCACGCGCTTCCTCAATCGCGACGTGCACCTGCGCAATGCCAGCACCAAACCCGGCATCTTCAGCGGTTTCCTTCTTGGCTTCGCTTTCGCTTTTGGCTGGACGCCGTGCATCGGCCCGATTCTTGCCACCGTGCTGGCCCTCGCTGCTGCCAGCGACACCATCGCCCGCGGCGTGCTCCTCCTCGCGGTTTATTCTGCCGGTTTGGCGGTGCCGTTTCTTCTCACCGCAGTCGGCATCAGCCAGTTCCTGCGTTTCTACAAGAATTTCCGGAAGTATCTCCACGCCGTCGAGGTTTTCAGCGGCGCGTTGCTTCTTTTTGTGGGCGTCCTGGTCTTTCTCAACAAGCTGACTTGGCTCTCCGGCAAACTAACGTTCTTGAATCGCTTTTCACTTTGATAGAGTTCATGTTCTGGTGCCCGCGAAGCGGCCAACAGGACAATCGGGAAAACACACATGAAAAAAGTCATCCTCGTCGTTGCTACCGTCGTTATCCTCATCGGCCTCACCATCTACGCTGATAAAGCCACCCGCGTTAAGCCCAGAAGCGCCGCGCGCCCAGCTGAAACCGTTGTGGGCACCCCCGCGCCGGATCTTACCCTGAAAGACCTCGACGGCAAGGACGTTTCCCTCAGCCAGCTCAAGGGCAAAGTCGTTCTCGTCAACTTCTGGGCCACCTGGTGCGAACCCTGCTACATCGAAATTCCCTGGCTGATTGAAATGCAGAGCAAATATGAACCGAAAGGTTTCACCGTCCTGGGCGTGGCCCTCGATGAAGAAGGCAAGAGCGTCGTCGCACCCTTTGTCGCCAAGGAGCGCTTCAACGTCAACGGCCAGAAGCTGCCCATGAACTACCCCATTCTCCTCGGCAACGATGCTGCCGGCGACAAATTCGGCGGCCTGCTCGGCTATCCCACCAGCATCCTCATCTCCCGCGACGGCAAACAGGTGAAGCGCATCACCGGCATCATTTCCTACGACGAAATCGCCAAAGCCATCGAATCACAGCTCTAATTTTTGTTCCCGCCTCGTAGATGCCGGGCGGAACTTGTCCCGCCTGCCCCGAGCATCTCGGGGACCGGGTCGGGAGGGCGGCATCTCGTTTTTGTAGTCGCGGCCTGGCGTTTACCCCGACTCCTGTCGGGGAGGCGGTCCAGCTTCTGTAGTGGCCGGTCTTGAGACCGGTGCTTTTGTTGTTCACATTATGTAGGGGCCGCCAAGCAATCCAAGCCCTAGCAAACCATCATCCACGGACTCCTCGAAAAATCCGCCCGCAAAGTCGCTTAGCCCCGCGCGCCTCCCTCCTGTCATCCCGACCGGAGCGGCCGGCTTTTTCCTCCGCTCGCGAACGCGAGTGCCGCATCTTTGTGGGTCGGACCTTTAGGTCCGACATGCCGCCGTCTTCCTCCCTCATGTCATCCCGACCGGAGCGGCCGGCTTTTTCCTCCGCTCGCGAACGCGAGCGCCGGCCGCGTAGTGGAGGGATCTGCTTTTTCTTGCTCGGCTCGTAGCGCGTTGTTTGCGTCCCGGATGGTTCTGCGGGAAAAGGATGGAGCTTTTCTCTTTGCGCGGGTGGGCCAGCCTTTCCCGATTCTTTCCTTGCTCTGGCGGCCAATTTTGTCAGGTCAGGAACACTTGAGTCAGGCACTTCATTTTCTCACGAGGGCGCCCGCCCCGCTCTCCGCCTTCCGGCGAAAAATGCGCGCCATCTGGAACTCTTCATTGAGGTGACACCTTGCTCGGCCCGGCCTCCGGCCGCGCGCTGGGCGCTTCGGCCGCTTTTACCGGCGCTGCCGGACCCGGCTTCGATAATCCCTGCGATTCGAAAATTGCATTGAAAAAGAACTTGTACGTGCCGTGAGACTGTCCGCGCCACTGCGGCCGGAATCCCAGCAAATACACGCGCCCTTTGCCGTATTGCACCTCCAGCGCCGCGGCTTTCCCCTGTATACGTTCCGGGTGCAGCAAATAGCCGCTCATGAGCGGGCTTTGCTCCTTCGGATACGCCGCCAGCACACGCCCGCGAAAACCGTCTTTGGCCTCGAAGGCTGGACCTCTCTCAAACATAACGACGGGGTCGTGCGGCAGTCCCCAAACGGCGGAGTCGCTCATGTCCTGCACTTCTATGCGCAACAACGAACCCGAGCAGAAAAACTCCTCATCCTTGAGTCCGGCCAATACATTCTTTACCGGCAATCCCAGATCTTCAATCGCAAACTGCGAAGCTTCATTGAAGGCAATCAAAACCCCGCCCGCTTGCACGAATTCTCGCAAAGCCGAGACGCCGAGTCCCCCGATGCCGCCCGTATACTCTCCGCGTATGCTTCCCGGCCCGAAACCATTGCGAAGCGTCTCCGCCTCCGCGTCAGGAAGAATGATGGCGTCAAACCGTTCGCGCAGATTTCCTGCTTGAATGTCGCCATTGCGCAGCGTGACCGGCTCGAATCCGTAATTCTCGAGTATCCACCGCGACCACCCTTCGTCGATGAGCGGCACCCAGGCTCGATAAAGCCCCAAGCGCGGTTTTTTCACCGCCACCACGTCTTTCGGAGCCGCCGCGACGCCCTTCACCGTCAGCGAATTCTCCCGCGCGATCTTCCCGATCTTTTCGCGGTCAAACCCCGTGACCACAATTGCTCCCGTTTCCTGCCCCTCGGACGTTTCGCTTTCCGTGGTCGCAAATCCCACATGGCCGCCACCTGCCAAAATCTCGTTGATCGCTTTAAAGCTTGCGTTCGGCTTGTGGCTCATCACAAACACCGGGCCCGTTCCATTTACACTTCCCGCCGGAAACGTGAAATGCTCGATGCGCTTCAGCGCCGCGCGTTGTTCCGCTCCCACCGGCTCCAGGACCGGCGCAACCCGCACCCCCATTTGCATCGGCAGCGTCCACCCAGTTACGTCGTACGGCAGCTTCGGCGGCCCATTCGGCGTTTCCCGCAACTCGGGATATTGCTGGGCCTCGAATAACTCTTTCACCAGTGGAGAGAACGGCTGGTCCATCAGCACCACCCACGTGCCCGGGGCATACTCTCGTCCGTTCGCATGAAATGCCATCGACGCCTGTTGCACCTCAATACCGTTCACCATCAGTTTCTGCACCAGCGTCGCCGCCTCCGGCAAATCAGCCTGTTCTTGCGGGATCACGTAGGCGAACGGCGGCTCCTTCCGGAACCGTTCGACGTTGTCGTGCGCCGCTTGGTATCGGTTGAAAAGCAATTCCTCACGGTACTTTGCAGCCGTGTCCAGCACCGCCATCGACGCGCCTTCCATGTAATTCACCGCGTCGCGCAGCCTCCACCAGCCTCCTTTCCACGGACTGCTGTAGAAAACCTCGGAACGAAGCGCGCGCTGCTCCTTCGGGAAGTCATCCATGCTGTAGAAGCGCGGCGTCGCGTAACGGTATAGGGCCGTCTCCGTGAAAAAAGAAATACTGTTCCGGAAAATATGCGTGTAGTCGAGGAATCCCGGATACCAGTTATCGAACCCCACGCGGTGCACCGCTCCCGGCATGCCGTGTTCGTCCAGGTATGCGGCGATGTCTACTCCCACCACGTTCAGCCAGCGCGCCATCAATGGGTGAATGTTGGAAGAGATCGGTTCGACGAATGGCGGAATGAAAATACGCGCGGGAAACGGCGCAGTTTGGTGGTGGCAGTAAAAGATAACCGGGTTCCACTCCAGTTCTGTGCGTGTCACGTCCTGCGACTCCAGCATGTTGTTCATGTAGCCGTCGCGGTTGTTGTCGTGGCCCACGTACTCCTGATAGAGATCCGGCAGGGAACTAACCTCGAACGTTGTGCCCGCGTTTTTCCGGTACCATGACACCACTTCGTTTTGCCCATCGGGATTAAGCGTGGGCCACAGCATCAAGATCACGTTATCCAAAATCCTATCCACTTCCGGGTCGCCTTGCGAAGACACCAGCTTGTACGCCAGGTTGATCGATTGCTGCGCACCTGCTACCTCCGTCGAGTGCAGCCCGCCATCGATGTGTACGATCGCTTTGCTCTCTCGCGACAGCGCCCGCGCGGACTCCTGCGTCAACCCCCGTCCATCGGCCAGTCTCCGCGAAATTTCCTTGTACTTGTCCAGACTCGCCAGGTTTTCTGGCGATGAGATGATCGCGATCTCCCAATCGAGACCTCGCGTCGTCTTGCCCACCGTGATCAGTTTGATCCGCTTCGAACTCGCCGCCAGCTTCCGGAAATATTCCCGGGATTCGTCATAACTCGCCAGATAAAAATCATCCCCGGGCTTATGTCCGAGGATGGACTCGGGCGTCGGCACATTCGGCGCCGGATTCGTCGTGAAAGTGACTTGTGCTGCGCTGGGAAATACCGCAGCAATAAAAATCAGGCTGGCGAAGGCCAGCACCCGCTTTAGTTTGTTCCGCATGTCACACAACTTTCTCCACTTTCGATTTTCGCAGAGTGCTGGTGCAGCATACGAAAGTTCAATGGCAGGGTCAATTGGGAGCGCCTCGTCCAACAAGTACCGCGGCTCAGGGTATGAACGCTTAACTCAGGCACTGCATTTTGTCGCGAGGGTGCCAATTCGATTGATATGCGATTGTCTTCGAGTATCATCAAGCGTAGTCATCCAGCGGAACTCTCTGCATCGCGGTTGAGGAGTGCTCGTGGGCTACATCGAAAACAATTTAATCCCGGGGGAGACCGTGCTCTACAAAACTCGGCTCCACTGGATCGTTCTGCTCTGGGCGCTCGTCGCGGGAGTGTTTCTAGTGGGAGCAGGGCTTGCGCTCCTCGTCGGAGCCTACCAGGCCAGCGCGCAAAGCGATTCGCGCGCCGCGATGATCATCGTTGGACTCGTGCTTCTGGTTGCTGCTGCCGTTTTCGTCGCCGTCGGACTCGTCCGTAGAAACTCCACGGAAATGGCCGTGTCCAACAAGCGCGTGCTGATCAAAACGGGTTTCTTCGCTCGCAAGAGCATCGAAGTGCTCCTCTCAAAAGTGGAAAGCATCGGCGTCGATGAGTCCGCTCTTGGCCGAATCCTCGGCTATGGCAGCGTCATCATCCGCGGCACCGGCGGAACTTTTGAGACCTTCAGCCAAATTGCGCATCCCAACGAATTTCGGCGCCAGGTTCAACAACAGATCGGCACTGTCGAGGCACGTTAACCGCTTCGCGGTTACCAGAACACAGACCGCTTCGCGGTTACCAGAACACAGACCGCTTCGCGGGCGCCAAAACGTTGACCGAGTCCGGGTTTACTTGTCCTGAATTTGTTGAAAGAGCCCGGCGCACTTCCGTAGCGGCGGGTTCTTACCCTGCGCGCCGGTTTCTTCTTCTGTAGTGGCCGGTCTTCAGACAGGTGTCTTGTTGGTGTAGCGGCGGCCACCGTTTTCAGTGACCCCGAAGCCCTGGATTGGGACGACCCCGAGCACTCTCTCGCGGAGATTCGCTCCAAGCGTCTCGGAGCTTCAGCCACCGGCAGGATCCTGATCGTCATCTACACGCCGAGGAAGGTGAAACATGAAAAGGAAATCATCCGAATCATCAGCGCGCGGCCTAGCCTGGCTTCGGAGCGGGTGGTTTGCTATGCGTTCAAGTGCCCTATCGCGGCCGCGAATCCGGCGGCACCAGATTGTTCGCGCGATAGTAGACCACCAGCTGGCCGTAGTGCTCGCCGCTGTGCTCGATAGCGAACATCCAGATGGCGGAGTTGTGGGCCAGCCGGTTCTCAAAAAATATCGATGTATTGTCCAGACCCGCGTCGCCCTGCTGTTGAATCACCCGCGCTCCGTCCGCGACGGCCTCCTGCACAAACTTCACCACGTCGGCCTTGGTCTTGAAAACGTCACGCGTAGGATTGTCGCCCTCGCCGAAGTCGGGCCCGAGGTTTGCTCCGGAAACCCTGCGTATCAGGACGAAATCCAGTGCGGCGGCGTGGAGAAGATTCAGGGCAAAGGTGCGCTGGTCTTTCTGCAGCTTGTAATCGTACTTGTCTTCCGGAAAATCCTGGGCCATGGCAATGAGTTTGTTCCCAATGTCGTTCCACTGGTCCAACATCTCCCCGGATCGAGAGCGCGCCGCGCGCGGAGCTTGATTCTGCGCTTGGCCCTGCCCATAAATACTCGGTCCGGCGAGAGCAAGCAGTATGGTCGCAACGAGCGCAAGCCCAAACCGTTTCGAAGACCGCTTCATCGTAAATTCCTCCTTTGCGGTGGCAATTCACCGCGCAAAACACACCTACGCCAGGCTTAGACGCCCTTAACAACGTGCCGTAAGCACGGCGAGTTCATTCCTCGCGGGCGGCGCAGCCCCGTAGGCGTAGCCATGGCCGGCACCAACGAATTCGATCCCTATAAGGATTGAGCAGCAGTGGCAAACGCGACCACTACATTCCACCGTTCGAGCTTCAGCGAGCCTTTCCAAATTCCTCTAAGGTTATCGCGGCGGAAGGCGCATATGTAGTTTCCAACAGCAGCGTCTGCTGAAGGGTGCCTACAGCCCGCGCCGATCCTTGCTGAGTCTGATAGGCCGGTCTTTTACAGCCTCATTTTCCTGGGCACTGCTTCCGGCTAATTTCTGAGCGAAACTAAATATTTGCCCCTGCCACAGACTGCAACCTGTCTCCAGATTCTTGCAATTGCCCGCTGGTTGCATTTAACCCTGCTGGTTCCACGAGGTTTCGACCAACACGACGGCTTCCTCCACCAAATCTCTCGCGAGTCCGTTTAGCGGGGAGTGATACATCTCACCACCGGAAATGAGTCTTCCTAACGAGCCATAGAAAACTTGCTCTTCTCGCCGAGTCAGATTCGAGCTATGGTTCGCGTCGGATTCGAACGCTCATGATCAATAAGAGTCCTTTTTCGGGCAAGGCCCCAACGGAATCCACCCAACTCTCCCGTTCCGCGAATCACGCGATGGCAGGGAATCACGATAGCAACGGTATTCCTTGCACAAGCGCGCGCCACAGCCCTGGTTGCCTTAGGTTTTCCGATTCCTTCCGCTACCTCGGCATACGACTGCACCGTGCCATAGGGGATTGACTGGAGGTAGTTCCATACCCTCATCTGGAAAGCAGTGGCCCGAATGTCGAGTGGCAGCTCGAATCGTGGCCCAGCACCGGCCAGATAGTCCGACAGCGCCTTCACCCACTTGTGGAATTCGGGGTGATGAGGTGTCTGCATGCCCTGCACTACGGCAGAGGGGTACTCTTTTAATAGCGCAACTAACAATTCCTCAGGAGATTCACCGAACTGCACGAAACAAAGTCCGCGGTCGGTTGCGCCGATCATCATTAGACCAACCGGAGACTGGACACAAACATATGCAATGACCGTGCCGCATCCCCCTTGGCGATACTGCTTCGGCGTCATCCCAAGTCGCGTATCGGCGCGCTCATAGACCCGGCTGGAAGAACCATAACCTGCCTCGTAGACGGCGGCTGTCACATTCCGGGAGGTCTTCAAGCGAGCTTTGAGCTGCCTGAGACGCGCGGCCTCCAGGTACTGTTTGGGCGTCAGGCCGACCGCAGTCTTAAAGCTTCGCTGCAAATGGAAGGTGCTCAGACCGATACGCTTGGCGAGATCTTTGAGGCTCAATGGTTGAGCGCTGTGAGCTTCGATGTGGCGACAGAGTGCCCGGACCCTCTTGATGTTCAAATCACTTCCTTGACCATCAAGGGGTCGGCATCGGAGACAAGAGCGGAGTCCGTCCCGTTCCGCATCGGCCGTGGATTCGTAGAACCGTACGTTCTTCCACAATGGTCGCCGCGACGGGCATGAAGGTCGGCAATAGACCCCCGTCGTCAATACGCCATAGAAGAATCGACCATCGCTGGGGACATCGCGCTTCAAGACTAGTTGCCAGCATTTTTCGGAATCGAGCATATCAACCCTTATTTGTCGCGAGCGCCCAGCACCTTTGCAGTCTGCAAGAGTACATGAGCAGGTATCGGAATTTCCGCTATCCGAAACCTGTCGCCGAATTTCTCGGCTCTCCCTTCCAGGGGATTGCTTTTACCCGCGAACGCTCTGAACAGGTCCGCCGTTCCCCGGTTGCGGACCGGTTCCTTTTTTCACAAAGTTCATAAAGTTTGATTGCGCAAGCCGGGACGCGTGCACCTCGCCGCCGACCGCAAAAAACCGGCAGAAGCTCATGATCAGCGGGCGCCATCTCTCGGGATCGATATGAGGGCGCGACTCGTCTCCCATGAGCAGCGACTCCTCGACGTGCAGTCTCACAATGTGCACCTCAAACGCGTTAGCCGACACGTTCTTGCCGAAAGGACGCATGTCATGTACGACACCCTCCATCTGCACGGGACACTCAGCGATTCGCGGTGGCTGCACGTCCAGCGACGCCATTGGTGTCAGTCCCGCTTCGCCGAATTTGTCCGGCTCGTATCGGTATCCCCAGCCGACTTTTTTCTCGGGCACGGGATTTTTGCCGGTTGTGAGCGCCAGCCGGTCCACATGCGCTACCTGCTCTTCGGATGGAAGATTGATCACACATTCTCGCGTGCGAATGAGGTTTTCCGATGTCTTGCCCATGGAGCCGAGTCCCAGCATGCAACTCCATCCGAGCCACCATGCTGACGACATCGGCGCTATGTTCGGCGTGCCGTCTTCGTTCAAGGTTGAGATCAACGCCACCGGCGTGCCGAAATAAAGGATCGTTGGTTCGATGGTCTTGTGCATAAGCTAGTTATGCTGCAATCAGTCGGTGCAAATCTATCCGCTTTTTGCGCTCAAATTCCGTTTGGATCAGCGTGCCGCTCTCAGCTCAGAGGCACGCGGCTGGTGGAGCATGCTTAAGGCCCCAGAAACCTCCTGGGTGGCGTGTGCTTTGCGCTTTTAGCAAAGCATGGGCGCTCTTCTCTTGGCGCGTTCTCCGGGCGATAACTCCCGGATCGTCCCCCACTCGAAAACGATCCTGATGCCCCACGACTCCCCCTAAGGCCGGCGTACCAGAAACTGACTCCCATTCGTCCAGTCCTAGAACTGTCCCTTTATCCCTGTCCTTCTTTACCCTTTATTTATGTTGCCCTTCACGATACTATTGCTGCGCGAACGGCAAGTTTCCCAAGACTCGGGAACTCTTCATTTCTCCTAAGTCCTTTAGAACTTATACTTACGAATTCGCCTGCCGCTAACTTGTCTAGAATGAATACTTACGTAAAACAAGGGGGAGGGGGGTATCCCAGGATCCTTCTCCATCGTGGTTCAACAGGAAGCCACTTAAACCCTTTCCACTCAATTCGCTGCGCACACTTCTTGTCACAACAGGGGGTATACCCCCCTGCTTCCTCCCGGATCACGAGTCACCAGTCACGATTCACGGCCCTATTTGTTTTCATATCGTTACAAATCCCTTTTTTGCATCTCGTTTGTTTCTGCATTCTTACAAAACGCCCCCCGGGGTGGGGGCTTACCCTATTCCCTCTCCGCTTTCACTCTATCCCCCTCTCCCCCTACCCACTACTCCCTCTCTTCAGGTACTCTGAAGCCATGCTCGATGAGAAAGACTTTCAACGAAAGGCCGACGCCGCCTTCGAGGAACTCAAAAAGCGCCTGCTCATCCTCGGCGATGAGCACGGCTTCGACGTCGAAGGCGAAAGCGGCAAACTCGAAGTGATCTTCGAGGAGCCTGCGCCCGCGAAATTCGTCGTTTCCCCCAACACCCCCATCCGCGAAATATGGCTCTCCGCGCTCTCCACCAGCTTCAAGCTCGGCTGGAACGATTCGCGCAACGCTTTTGTGCTGGAAAAAACAGGCGAGGACCTTTACGCGGTCTTGAGTCGCGTCGTCTCGCAGCAGCTCGGCATTCAGGTCACGGTATGAACGGCAAAATGAGAAGCAGATCCCTCGACTGCGTCCCGCGTCCCTCCAACAGCGAGGGGAAAGACACAAGCGCGCGTGACTCCGCTCGGGATGACAACGGGAGGGGGTGCGCGGGCTTACGGGCCGCGCTGATTTCGACCGTCTTGCTCACGCTTGCGACGACACTGCCAGCGCAGGTTCCTTCCGGCCGCGACGTCGTGGCTCCCGCCGCCTATGCTTCCTTCGACCCCGTTGCGCGCAGCCAATCTTTCCAGCTCGCCGTGGTCCTCAAAATTCGCCCCGGCTTCCACCTCAACGCGCGCCCTGCTTCCGAGGACTACCTGATTCCCACCGACCTGCGCGCGGACCTGCCCGCAGGGTTCAAAGCAGGAGAAGTCTCTTACCCCAAAGGCGTTTTACGTTCTTTTGTTTTTACGAAAACTCAGCTCAGCGTCTACGAAGACACCATCATCCTGCGTCTCCCGCTCACCGCATTGGATGCGGCCCCGCTCGGCGCTCAGCACATTCCGCTGAAATTGCGCTATCAGGCCTGCAGCCACGAAATCTGCCTCCCGCCGGTCACCAAGGACGTCGACGCCATCATCAACGTCGTGGCCTCCGATTCCAGCGCCAAGCCCGCGCATCCCGAGCTGTTTCCCACGCCATGAACCTCGGCGCCATGATTCCCTGGGAAATGATGCTGCCACCCAGGCGTTACGCGGCAAAACTCGCAACCGCCTGCCGCAACCTGCGCACCACCCGCTCCTGCCCCAGCGCCACCATGGTATCGAACAGCGGCGGCGCCACCGCCTGCCCAACAATCGCCACGCGCGTGGCATTAATCAGCAAGCCCGCTTTCACGCCGCTGGCTTCCGCGACGGCGCGCGAGGCGTGGTCGCAGGCATCGTGGTTCCACTCCGCGAGCGCGGCCAATGCATCCGCCAGCTTCGCCAGCAGCTCTGGCACTTTCGCATCCTTCCAGAACTTTTCCTTCGCCGCCGGATCAATCGTGAACTCATCGCTGAAAAACGCCCGCGACCAGCTGGAAAAATCCGGCAGCAGCCGTACCCGCGGCCGCAGCAAATCTACCGTCCTCGAAAACCATTCGTGCCCTGCTCCTGCGGCCCATTCTTGCTTCCACAATCCGCTGCGCTTCAGCTCCGCTTGCACGTACGGCACAAGTTCCTCAATCGGGAGCTTCTGCAAATATTGTGTGTTGAACCATTCCAGCTTGGGCCGGTCAAACACGCCGTTTGTCCGGCTCACGCCTTCCAGCGTGAATTTTTCCAGTAAATCCTTGGTCCGCAAGAATTCTTCATCCCCTCCCGGCGCCCACCCCAGCAACGCCAGAAAATTCCGGAAGGCCTCCGGCAAAAATCCTTCCGTGCGGTACATATTTACGTCCGTCGCGCCATGCCGCTTGGAGAGCCGCTTCTTGTCCGCGCCCAGGATCAGCGGCAAATGCGCAAACACCGGCGCCTCGGCTCCCAGCGCGCGATACAGCAGCACCTGTTTCGGCGTATTGGAAATGTGGTCCGCCCCCCGGATCACGTGGGTAATCCGCATATCGATGTCGTCCACCACCACACCCAACTGGTACATCGACTGGCCGAATTCTTCCTCGCCCTTGCCGGACCGTAGCAGCACGAAATCTTCTAACTCGTCGTTGGAAAACTCGCTCTCGCCGAACACGGCATCAAAAAACTTCGTCGTTCCCCCCAACGGCACCTTAAACCGCATGGCAGGTTTCGCCCCCGGTGTCGAAGGCTTGCCATCGCGGCACGAACACCGCACCACCCGGCGCACTTTTCCGCCCTCGCTGCCCTCTTCCGCGTGGTCCCCTCCCGCATACTTTTCCGCCGGGCAATAGCACAAAAACGCGCTCCCATTCGCCAGGCACTTCTTGGCCGCCTCGCGGTAAAGCGCGGTGCGCTGCGACTGGTAAAACGGCCCTTCATCCCAGTCCACCCCCAGCCATTTCAACCCTTCGAGAATCCCTTCCACCAGCTCCGGCTTGTTGCGTTCCACATCGGTATCTTCAATCCGCAGGATAAACGTCCCTCCCTGCCTGCGCACAAATAGCCAGTTAAACAGCGCTGTTCTGGCCCCCCCCACGTGGAGATATCCCGTGGGTGACGGCGCAAATCGCACCCGCACCCCGCCGCTCGTCTCGTTTGTTGCTTCAGTCATGGTTTGTCGCGTCTTTCCTGCGAATTTCAAACCCTCAGTGTAGCGAAAGCCCTGCACGGCGTCCAACCAGGCAAATGTGGCAGTCCACCCGTCGCCCCGCCCGCATTCGTGTAGGGAAATGGTTACCCCCTGCCTGCTGTCTCTTTCGCCACCAGTACTCAGGTACGGTTGCGTGAAGAAAAATTCATGTTCCATAATCGCAAGTACTTTGTTTTGTGCGGGGACTCGTCGCCTGACCGAGCGGTGCGGCTATCCCTGTTTCCCCTGAGCAGCAAAGGGGACGGGCGCTGTTTTCCGCCGCTCTCTAGCGGCGCAGGCGGCCGTTCGCAATTTACGCGGAGAATCGATTGCGGCCTTGATGAACCAGAGTTTTATCGCCATCGCTTTGCTCACCACCACGTCGCTTGTGGCTGGCTTTTTCGCGTATATCTACCACATCAAGCGCCAGGCTTATTTGCTTTTCTGGACCGCAGGCTGGGGTCTGTTCGGCCTTCATTACTTAGGCCCGGCTCTCGACCATTGGTATCGCCTTGGACCGTTGCAGCAAGCCCTCGATCACATGTTTTTTGGCGGCGCGGCCTTGTTTTTCTTCCTGGGCACGCAGCTCTACGCACAGCGCAAGCTTTGGACCGTTCCCGCCATGGTGGCTGCGGTGGTCCTGGCGCTGTGGGCCGGGGGTAATTCGGTCAATGCTCTTCCAATCTCCGTCTTTATCCCTAGCGCGCTTCTGCTGTTCGCCCCCGCGGTGGTTTTCTGGCGAGAGAGCCGCCGCCAGGAAACACTTGCCGACCGCCTTCTCGCTTTTTCCTTCGCGACATGGAGCGTTCTCTGCCTCACACTGCAATTCTTTCACGCCACCCCTGAATACCAAGGGCCCGGCATGCGCCCGCTCATTGCCGCTCCTTCCGCGTTCGTCGCCATGCTCATGGTCATGGCTCTCTACGAAGAAGAGAAGCGCCGCATCGAACGCAACATGCTGGCCCTCTCCAATCTGAATCTGGCGACCTCCAGCTTCGTCGGCGGCGAAATTCAGCGCATGCTCGCGCAGGCTCTGGATCGCGTCTTGGGCGTAGTTCGCCTCCCCGCGGGAGCACTTTTTCTGCATCATGGCAACCCGCAAGGGCCCACTTCGGTTGTGGCCGTCGGCCTGCACGATGACTTCTGCCGCACGGCGCAGGATGAAGGTCTCGACGACTATCTCGTTGGTCTGGTCTCCCGCCTCGGCGGCCTGCTGGGTTTCCGCGATCTCCGCGATGACAATCTCTCCGCGCTGGAAAAAGAAGAGCCCATTCGCCGCTTCCGCGAGCTGGCTCTCAGGCAAGGTCTTCGCAGCATCGTGGTCATCAGCCTGCAAGCCAAAGAGCAGGCCTTTGGCGTGCTCCTCCTGGGCACTCCTGATAGCCGGCGCTTTACACCCGCCGAGCTCCGGCTGCTTCTCGCTCTCGGCCACCAGATTGGCATGGCCGTCGAGAATAGCTACCTTATCCAGCAGACTTCGCGGCGTTCCGAGGAGCTGCATGTCCTCAACGAAATCGGCCGCGCCCTAAGCTCCACGCTCAACAAGGAAGAACTTCTGTTAAAAGTGTGGGAAGAACTGCGCAGGCTGTTCGACGTGCAAAATTTTTACCTCGCCGCGCTTGATCCCCTGCAAGATGAATTGCAGTTCGACATCGATGTGAGGGACGGCGTGCTCATGCCCAAACGCTCGCGTCCCGCCGGCAATCACCTCACGGAATACATCATTCGCACACGCCAACCGGTACTTATCCGTGAGAACTATGCCGCCGAGGTCAGCAAACTCGGCGTCGAGGCTTTACGCACCCGCGGGTGCTTCTGCGGCGTGCCCCTGGTTGCTTATGACCGTGCCATCGGAGCGATCGCCGTCTTTTCCGATCAGGAGCGCGCCTTCGACGAAGGCCACCTGGAACTCATGCGCGTTCTCGCCAGCGAAGCGAGCATCGCCATCGAAAACGCGCGCTTGTTTAGCGAAGAGCGCACCAAGGCGCGGCACCTTTCGCTGCTCAATTCGATTTCACGCGACGCCATTGCCACGCTCAATCCAGACGAGATGCTCGCTAAGATCACCGAGCAGCTGGAAGCCGGCCTCACGTACGACCACATCGGCATCGGCTTGCTGGATTACGGCACGCGCGAAATCGTCATTCAGGCGGAAGCCGGAAAGCGCCGAGGGTCGCTCGGCGTCCGCGTTCCGCTCGGCGCGGGGCTGGTCGGCCACGTCGCGCGAAATGGCCAAGTGGCGTCGTACCGCTCATCCGCGCCCGGGGATGCCGCTCTGAAGCCGCTGCTCGCAGACACCGCCGCAGCCATGGCGCTTCCTGTTTTCTATGGCGAGCAGCTTCAAGGTGTCCTATACGTCGAATCTTCCCTCCCGCTCGATTTTTCCGAGGAAGAGACTCTGCTGCTCCGCACCCTCACCGACCTTATCGCCAGCGCCCTGCACAATGCCCACGCATTCCAAAAAGCGCAGGAGCAGGCCATCACCGACGGACTCACTGGCGTCAAGACTCACCGCTTTTTTATGGAAGCGCTTTCCGCCGAATGGAAACGCTCCACGCGCGCCGGCCGCGCTTTCGCGCTGGTGCTCATGGACCTCGACCGCTTTAAATTCGTCAACGATTTCTACGGACACCTGGAAGGGGATCTGGTGCTTCAGCGCGTGGGCCAGATTCTGGAAACCAATTGCCGGCGTTCGGACGTCGTGGCGCGCTATGGAGGCGACGAATTCGTCATCCTCATGCCGGAAACCACCATGGAGCACGCCCGGCAGCTCGCCGGCAAGCTGCGCGGCTGGGTTTCCACCGATCCGCTCCTCCGAGAAAAAAATATCAGCGCCAGTTTCGGCATTGCCTGCTATCCGCTCCACGGCTCCTCGCCGCAGGAGCTCATCCAGGTCGCTGACGCCTCCATGTATCTTTCGAAGCATCAGGGCGGAAATGCCGTCTCCACCGCGGATCACTTTGATCCCAACGAAGCCAGAAAATGGAAGCGCGACGTTCTCGAAGCGTATCTCGGCGTTACTCTCAAGCGCCTTTTCGCCACGGGTCCCGAAGCCTTCGAGGAAATCTACCAGCGCCTGAAACAATTCACAGAATCCCTGGCTGCCACGGAAAATGGCAACGGAACAACGCCTGATTCATCGAAAGCCGAGGAATCCCTGCCTCAGGCTGTGCTCGATACCGTGACCTCGCTGGCCTACGCCATTGACGCCAAGGATCACTATACCCAGGGTCATTGCCAGAAAGTCTCCGCCTACGCCGCGCTGGTCGCCGAATCGCTGGGCATGAGTGAAGTTGAGGTGGAAGAGATACGTCTCGGCGCCGTGCTCCACGACATTGGAAAAGTCGGAATTCCGGAAGCGATTTTGAACAAAAGCGGCCCGCTCAATGCCGACGAGTGGGAGACCATGAAGGACCACGTCACCTTCGGCGCGAAGATCCTGGAGCCCATCGCCCCGCTGGCGCGTGTCCGGAAAATGGTTCTTCACCATCACGAGTTTTTCGATGGTTCCGGGTATCCCGAAGCCCTTGCCGGTGAAAACATTCCCCTCGGCGCGCGCATCATCGCCGTAGCAGACGCCTACGACACCATCACCAGCGACCGCACCTACAAGAAGGGCCGCACCGCCGCGCAAGCCCTCGCCGAACTCGAGCGCTGCGCCAACGCCCAGTTCGACGCCGCCATCGTGGAAATCTTCGTCCGTACCATGCGCTTGCTTCCCAACCCCATCATCGAAGTCACCTCGCTCACCGCTCCGCGCACTACTTGAACTGGGCCGGTCGGGATCTGGGGGGCTGCGCAATGCGGTGGCACCCAGCCCAAGATAGCTTGCTTGGCTGTACATGTTACGGTACAATAGTACCTTATAAGGTGCAGAATGGCGGAAGACCGACAGCCGCGAAAAATCCCACTGATTTTTTACCGCTTGCGGCCAGGAAGTGAGCCCGTGCGGGAGTGGCTGAAGGGTTTGCCGGAAGCCGAGCGCCACGCCATAGGGAAAGACTTGTTGCGTGCGCAATGGCGGTGGCCCGTCGGGATGCCGCTGTGTCGGTCGTTGGGAAACGGTGTGTGGGAGGTCCGGACGGACCTCCCGACGCGCCGGACGGCGCGTGTGCTGCTTTGCTTTCACGAAGAGCACCTCGTTGCGCTGCATGGGTTCATCAAGAAAACGCGCACGACGCCGGAAAATGATTTGGCATTGGCGCGCAAGCGTCAGAAGGAGTTAAAACGATGAGCAAGAAGCACAAGAATCGGAAGAAACACATGGGTTCGAGCATTGATGATTTCCTGAAGGAAGAAGGCATCTTTGAAGAGGCGCAAGCACAGGCGGTCAAGGAGGTCGTCGCGTGGCAGCTTGACGAGGCCATGAGGAAGCAGAAAATATCCAAAAATAAGATGGCCACACTGCTCAAGACAAGCCGCACCCAAGTTGACCGGCTCCTAAATCCGAAAAACGACATCACGCTTTCCAGCCTGCAACGAGCGGCGGCGATGGTCGGACGGCGGGTGATGATCGAGTTGGTTTGACATAGCGGAACTCCATACGCACGATGGGCGACTTTATTCCTACTGGGTTCCCGACCTTGTCTAACTGATTTTCCCGGACTGGTTCTGATCGGTACCGTTTCAAATTCAAGGGAATGTTCAATTGTGGGTTCGTGACGCGTGCTTAGCGCGCGCGGCGGAGCGGCCAGGGCCTCCAGCCAAGGTGAATCATGAAAGGAAAAGCAGATCCCTCCATCCCGTAAACCCATTCGGGACGCAACCACCGCGCTGCGCGGCCGGCGCTCGCGTTTGCGAGCGGCAGAAAAAGCCGGCCCGCTCCGGTCGGGATGACAGATGGGAGGCGCGGCGCGAGGTTTTCAGTTTTTTTCTTCATACTGTTTTCGCTCGCGCTGCTTTTGACTTTATTTTTTTCTGCTCGTCACGCTCCTGCGAGAACCGTTTACACCGCAGCCGGCCAGCCTTCGATTCTGTAGTTTATTCTCTTGTACGCAATAGGGCTGCGATCACCCGGGGATTGCGGCGACCGTGGAGTACAGCCACGACAAGAAGGGGGTTTTCTTCCGGAGCGTACGCAATTAGAAGATCCCGCACGAGCTGAAAACGCAGCGGCCGCGAAGTCAGATCAGAACGGATGTGGCCAAGTTGAGGGAATGGGATGAGGGCGCGAATCGCTTCCTGGATTTCCTCAAGGACACGGTCGGCAGCATTTGGACTGTCGCCAGCAATGTATTCCCAAATTTCGGTCAGGTCTGTGAGCGCATCCGGATGGAGAACAAATCCGCTCATGAACGGCGGCGGTCTTGGTTCTTCTGGCGCAGCTGGGCAAATGCCTTTTCGCCGTCGATGGGCTGTACGCGGCCGCTCTTGATGTCATCATAGCGGCCATCGAGCATGTCGCGCATTTGAGTCAGCTCAGAGAGGTATCCAGTCATCGCATCCTCGACGAGTTCGTCCGGCGCGCGGCCGGTCGTCGCGGCAAGCTCTCGCAGACGGGATTCGGTTTCAGGCTTGAGGTGCACGACCATAATAGTCAGTCTAGAGAGGCGCTGAGGAAGTGTCAAAGCGATTTCCAAAGACGATGCGGCCGGGAGCCCGCGCGGGCGGCGCTCGCGTTCGCGAGCGGCGGAAAAAACCGGCCCGCTCCGATCGGGATGACAGGAGGGTGGGGGAGCTGTTTTGTCGGAGCTGAAGCTCCGACCCACAAAAATGGGGAGGCGGCGGAAAAAAGCAAGAATCAAAGTCAAAGGCGCCCGCCGCAGACGGCGGCCCCTACAAAGGCAAAGCCGGGCGAGGAGCGACGGCGCGAGGTTTTCAGTAAGCGTGTCGGTGGGCCTTCCCCACAGAGGTCTTGAATGCAACTCCCTGCTATCCTCTTCCGAGGAGGCCCCATGCAAACTTCATCCATAAAATGGATCGGCGAACAGAAATTCGTGGCCACCAGCCCTTCGAACCACGCCATGACCATCGACTCCGACCGCGTGTCCAACCAGGCTCCCGGCCCGATGGAGCTGGTGCTGATCGCTCTGGGCGCCTGCACGGCCACGGACATCGTCATTATTCTCGGCAAAAAGCGCGTGAACCTGGAATCGCTGGAAGTCATCTGCTCCGGGGAGCGCGCCTCCGAGCCGCCCACGGTGTGGACCAAACTGGAAATCCTCTACCGCCTGCGCGGGCGGCTCGAGGAAGCCGCGGTGAAGCACGCCATCGAGCTCAGCGAAGAGAAATACTGCTCGGTCGCCGCCATGCTCAAGAAAACCGCCACGCTCACGTGGCGCTACGAAATTCTTCCGCCCGCCTCCTGAAACAGCATCGCCACCCCGGCCAGAGTTTTAATCACACGCGCCACAATTTACTCTTGCGTGAACTCCCTCCCAAGAGGTATACAAATTGCACTCCATGGGTTCCTTGCTCCGGAACTATTTTCTATGGCTTTTCGTTTTCTGCGCTTCGGGGATGACGCTCCGCGCGCAGGTCGCGGCCCCTCCCGCTCCGGGCAGCAGCACGATTCCCTTGTCCAGGATTCCCCGGGTGCACCGCGCGCCAAAGCTCGCCGATTTCCTGGAAGATCACGCGCGCGAAGCCGAACTGAGCGTCAGCGACTTCCGGGAGTATCAGCCTGGTGACGGCATTCCCGCCACCGAACCCACCACCGCTTACCTCTCCTACGACGACCAAAACCTCTACGTGGTTTTTGTATGCCATGACGACCCGGCGCAGGTTCGCGCGCACCTCTCCAAACGCGAAGACTTTGATCAGGACGATGGCGTGGGCATCCTGCTCGACACCTTCCGCGATTTTCACCGCGCTTATTATTTTGCCTCCAATGCACTCGGCGTGCAGGCGGACGCCATCTACACCGAAGGCCAGGGCTACGATTTCAGCTTTGATACCGTCTGGGAAAACGAGGGGCGCGTCACCAAAGACGGCTACGTCGTGTGGTTTTCGATTCCGTTCAAAAGCCTGCGGTTCTCTCATGCTCCCGAGCAAACCTGGGGGATCGCGGTGTACCGCGCCATCGTGCGCAAGAACGAATACGACTACTGGCCGTACATCACGCAGCGCGCCGAAGGCATCACGCAGCAATTCGCGCCGGCGGGGGGATTCGAGCGCATTTCTCCCGGCCGCAACATGCAATTCATCCCGTACGGCCTGCTTGCGGGAAATCATTTCCTCGACCAGCCCAATCCGCCGAATGCGCAGGCGCCGCCAGTTTTCCGCGACGCGTTTGAGCATCGCGCGGGGCTCGACGCAAAATTCGTGGTCAAGGATGCGCTAACGTTTGACGTCACGCTGAATCCGGACTTCAGCCAGGTGGAGTCCAACGATCCACAAGTGACCGTCAACCAGCGCTTTGCTGTTTTTTTCCCGGAGAAACGCCCGTTCTTCATTGAAAACGCCGGATTCTTCGCCACTCCGCTCAATCTTTTCTTCTCCCGGCAGATTGCCGACCCGCAGTTCGGCGCGCGCGTGACCGGAAAGCTCGGGCAATGGACGCTCGGCGCCCTGCTCATCGACGATCGGCAGCCCGGGCGGAGATTTCGCGGCGGGCCGTACGACACGCGCGCCGCCGACGGGGTGGTGCGCGTCACGCGCGAATTCGGCAAGCAATCCTTCCTCGGCGGATTTTTCTCCAGCCGCGATTTCGCGGACACCAGCAACCGCATCGCATCGCTCGATACGCGCTTGAAGTTTTCGCAGAACTGGATTTTATACGGGCAGATGGCGCACAGTTGGACGCGCCAGGATCAGAACCTGCCGCAACTCTGCCAGCAATCCACCGCGACCGCGCAGGGACCCGGGTCGCAACAGGGCAACGCCTCGGAAGCACAGCTTGATTACCTCGGGCGCCACTGGAACCTGACCAGCAAATATGACGACATCAGCCCGAATTTTTGCGCCGAACTAGGATTTATTCCGCGCACGGATATTCGGCAAGCCCAGCAGGTGGTGGACTATTTCTGGCGTCCGGAGAAAAGCAAAATTGTGGATTTTGGGCCGCTCACGCGCGGGCTCGTAAACTGGAACCGCAATGGTCAGATTCAGGACTGGGAAGCGGATCTTGGATTCCAGATCGACCTGACCCGCCAGACTTCCTTCTACGCCACACGATCGGAGGTCTACGAACTTTTTGCAGGCCTGGGATTCAGGAAGCACGCGAGCCTCGCGGGTTTTGCGACAGCGCCAAAGAACTGGCTGGCGCTGAATGGGCAGTTCACCACGGGAATACAGGAGAATTATTTTCCAGGACCAGGCGTAGTCCCGGCTCAGGCATTCCTCGGCAATCTGAAACGCATCAATCTGGGCTTCACGCTGCGCCCGTCCTCGCGCTTTCGCTTCGACGAAACTTACATTTATTACCGCCTCGGGGGGCGCGCGGGCACAACGCCCGCTGGTTTTTCTCCCGGGCAAAACATTCTGAACAATCATCTGACTCGGTCGAAACTGAATTATCAGTTCAGCAGAGAGTTCTCGCTGCGCCTGATTCTTGATTACAACGCAACGCTCGCAAACGGCGGGCTGGTTGATCTTCAGCGAGAATTGGGGAGCTTTCTGGGCGGACCCACGCAGCCAACGAAGCACTTTACCGGAGATGTTCTTTTTACTTATCTCCTGCATCCGGGCACCGCCCTCTACGCCGGATACACCGACAACTACACCAACCTATCTTTGGATCCCGCCGCGTCCTCGGGGGTAGGTTTGCTGCATTCTCCCACTACGGGCACGGGCAGGGTCTTTTTCGTGAAATTCAGTTACCTGTTGCGGTATTGAGCCGCGAGCGCGTACGCCTTGTTTCTTCGCAGGCGCATCGCATAAAATTCCAGTTCCTCTGCACCGGGGCAGATTCCAGCAAGGAGAACCATGTCTCATCGCATTGCGGCAAGGATTACAGGTGTAGCCGGCTACGTTCCACCGAGGGTCATGACCAACGCCGACCTGGAGAAGATGGTGGCGACCAACGACGAGTGGATTCGCGAACGTACGGGCATCCGCGAACGCCACATCGTTGAGAAGGGCACAGGGACTTCACACTTGGCCACGGAAGCGGCCAAACAGGTTCTCGCCCAGACCAGAACGGACCCCGCGGAGATCGATCTGATCGTGCTGGCCACCGTGACACCGGACATGATGTTTCCTTCGACGGCCTGCCTGGTGCAGGACCGCATCGGCGCGAAGAATGCCTGGGGTTTCGATCTTTCCGCGGCTTGCTCTGGTTTTGCATATGCGCTGACCGTGGGTGCGCAGTTCGTGGGCGCGGGAACGCACAAGAAAGTTCTTGTTATCGGCAGCGACGCGATGAGTTCCATTCTTGATTACAAGGATCGCGCGACCTGCATCCTGTTTGGCGATGGCGCCGGAGCGGCTCTGGTGGAGGCGGCCGGCGCGAACGAAGGAATTCTCGATTTCAGCCACGATGTGGATGGCTCGGGCGGGCAATTTCTCTATATGCCGGGAGGCGGGTCGCTGCACCCCGCGACGCATGAAACTGTGGATAAGAACATGCACGTGGTGCACCAGGAAGGGTCACAGGTGTTCAAATATGCCGTGCGGCGCATGGCAGACGTTTCCGCCACGCTGCTCGAGCGGAATGGCTTCACGGGCAACGATCTTTCACTGGTCGTGCCACACCAGGCCAATCTGCGGATTATCCGGGCCATGCAGGAGCGCCTCGGGGTGGATGATTCCAAGGTGATGGTGAATATTGACCGCTACGGAAATACGACGGCCGGCACGATTCCTCTCGGGCTGCGCGATGCGGTGCAAGAAGGACGCTTGCGGAAGGGCGACCTCGTGCTGCTGGTCGCTGTTGGGGCAGGCTACACCACCGGCGGCATACTTCTGAGATGGGCATATTAGAAACGCCGCCGAGACGTTAGCGCGGCGACATTTCCAGGCAGGGAGTCCATGCCAGCATCAAGAAAATGCTTACGGCGAAGATGGCGGGCTAGGGGGAGCTGTTGCGGATTAGCAGGAGCGTAGTGAGGCAGCGAGAGCAAGATTCGATTGGAGGCGGATGTCGATTTGCACCGCGGCGTAACGAGCGCACATGGCGCCTTCGCGTTCGCTCCACGCCGCTACCGCGGGAAGATAGGCACCGGCGAGCGAACCGACGCTCTGGACGATTCGGTAGTAAGAGCTAACGAGTCCCAAACCGCGATGCCGAGGGTCGAGGACAGGAGTGAGAGCGTGGAGCCCGGCGAGTTTGCCGAAATCTGATCCGGTTAGGCAGCCTTGTTTAACAGAAGCGGCTTCCAAGACGCGGTTCGAGATAGGCTGAGCGGCAACGCCAGCAAGTACGGCTCTCCAGTAGTAGAGCGCGAACTGGGTGAAGGCCATAATCGAGATCGTAAATAGCATGGCGGCAAACATTCCTCAGCCTCTAGATGAACTTTGCCAGTATTCGCCTCCGGCAGCAATAGCTCGGGAGTACTAGTTGGATGGGCCAGGCAGGGGTAACTCTTTGTAAACAAAAGGGTATGGACCATGGCCCCTGATGCAAACTCTTGGGCCGACCCTTGCCCACCGTAACGTCCTGCCTTATGCTCGCTTTGGCGAGTGATGTCAAACAGGGGTATCCCATGAAAAAACAAATTTTGAGAGTATTTGCTGCGGGGTTGCTAGTTTGCTTGGCCCCGAGCCTGTCCCGCATTTCTGCCAGAGCTGCAACAGGGGTGGCTAAACACTCCGGCGACCGCACAGCGATTACCGAGGTTCTGGCTGCCCAACAAGCGGCCTGGAACAAAGGAGATATCGAGGCATTTCTGCAGGGCTACTGGCGTTCCCCGGAACTTACTTTTTCAGGAAGTAATGGGATCACCCGCGGCTGGGATGGCGTGCTGGCACGCTACAAACAGGCTTATCCAGACCGTGCCACGATGGGGCACTCGTGCTCGGCCGATGGCATCTCGCGCGGGAGAAAGACGAGGTTGGAGGGGTGTTTTCCCTGGTGTGGCAGAGGTTTCCAGATGGCTGGCGGATCATTCACGACCATACGAGTGTGGCGCCCAAAATAGCGGGGAATTAAGCAAGACCGAACTGCCGTACTTCCTGCAATTTTTTGGATTAAAATCAGAAGAGTCGGCATCAGCAGTGCTCCGGCAAAAGGACGCATGAAGGAAGGCTTTATTCATCGATGGCTGCTCCAGCCGATTCTCGACCTGCTGAAGCAGGGGGTGACACCCG
>JBGOTL010000020.1:0-40350 GCA_041476465.1 Candidatus Acidiferrum sp.
ATCATGGCCTGGGGCCTGGAGCCGGCTTCCATCTACCTTTAGAGCCTCCTGCCGCATCCAATTAGAGTCTTGGCAAATAGAGCCGCGGCGCAATGCCCCCGGCTGGCGGTTCCCCCCAACTGTTGCCAGTCATGAAACATTTTCCGAGCTTTTACGTCTTTATAGATGAGGAGAACGATAAGCTGTCTAGGCGGAAAAGGAACAATGCACATGTTAATCACACAAAAACTACCGCCCATCGTTGAAGATCTTCGGAACCATTCGCCCGAGCAGATCGCGGAACTTCGCATGCTCCTGAATGCCGGCGCCTCGTCACGTCCGGATCCCCGGCGACCGGGCTTTTTTGAACTGGATGGGCCGTGCAACGTCTTCTACGTCTTCAAGTACCCCACGGGCAGTAAGGTGATGCTGCTCGGTGTGTGGCAACGCGACCCGGTCGCAGAGCTGGCCGCCTGCGTCTGCCCGGCCGCGTAGTCCCAGATATTTCTCATAGTCGCCTATTTTGCGCGAGGGCGGGGCCTGCCACGCCTGCTTCAGCAGCGCCAAGACCTCGCGCTCAACAGGCTAATCTTTCTCCAGCTTCAGCACTGCGGAGTTGATGCAATAGCGCAGCCCGGAGGGCTTCGGTCCATCGTCGAAGACATGGCCGAGGTGCGCATCGCAACGCCTGCATTTCACCTCCGAACGCGTCATCCCGTGCGATTCGTCGCTACCCGTTTCCACAGCCTCCGGGCTCGCTGGAGCAGAGAAGCTGGGCCACCCCGACCCTGAGTGGTATTTTGTTTCAGAACGAAACAAGGTCTGTCCGCAACACACACACTTGTAAGTTCCCTGGATCTCCGTGCTCTCATATTCCCCGGTAAAAGGCGGCTCCGTGCCCTTCTGCCGCGCCACATAGTATTGATTCGGCGTGAGTTCCTTCTTCCAAGCCGCTTCTTCTTTGCGAATCTTCTCTGCCATGCCTCTCCTCCGAATTCCTAAAGTCGTGGTCCTTCCCGTGCAGTATCAGATTCAGCGCACCCGCTTGACGTTTCAGCCAGTGGCCGGAATTGTGGTGCTAAGGTCATAATTACCTTGGGCGAGTCCCTATGCCAGAAGAACCTGCCGTACGGTTCACGGAAGTTCGGAAAAGCCGCCGCGCAAAAATCGTCAAACCCTTGCGCGTGCGCCCTTCCGAGCCCCGCGATGAACATTTTGAAGATCTCCCCACCAGCATAAACGCCTCGAAAGAGGGCATTTATTTTCAAACGCGTCGCGAGGCCTATTATAAGGGCATGCGTGTCTTTGTCACCTTTCCCTTCTCCTCGGCACACGATCCCATGAATTGCGAATACGTTGCGGAAGTAGTGCGCGTTGAGAAACTCCCCAACGGAAAATTCGGTATCGCTGTGCACCTCCTGATGACCGTGAATTTTTAGCCCAGCCACGCTCATCAAAAAATTTGCTCCCAACTATCAAAAACATCGCTTTGACACCCTGCGGGATTCCTTTTACTCTCGTCCATCGAAATGAACTCGCGCGCGCATCGGCACCATCATCATCACGGCTACCAGCCGCGCCCGCTGAGGTGTGCATAAAGACTTAGCTGCACAAAGCACTCATCGGCCCGCTGGCGCAAATCGCTCCAGCGGGCTTTTTGTTTTCCAGTGATCGAGTTCACCAGGGAGTTGCCATGGAGATCGCATTCGAAAAGACCGGCGGCTTGCTGCCCGCCATAGTGCAGGACCACCGCACCGGCGATGTGCTGATGCTCGGATTCATGAACGCCGAAGCGCTCGCCGAAACTCAAAGATCCCGAGAGGTGGTGTTCTTTAGCCGCTCGCGGAAGAAACTCTGGAAGAAAGGCGAATCCAGCGGCCACCTGCTGAAAGTGCGTGAACTCCGCGTGGATTGCGACGCCGATGCCCTGCTGGTGCGCGTGGACCCTGTCGGCCCCGGCGTCTGCCACCAGGGCTACCGGAGCTGCTTCTTCCGGCGCCTCGAAGCAGATGGCAGCGCAGAGATGATTGAGGAGCGCACCTTCGCTCCCGAAAAAGTCTACTCCCAGGAGAAAAAAGGATGAGCCGGCTAAAACTGGGAATACCCAAGGGCAGCTTGCAGGAGGCGACCATCGAGTTGTTCGCGCGCGCCGGCTGGAAAATCACGCTGAGCTCGCGCAGCTATGTGCCGGCCATTGATGACGAGGAAATCGAGTGTCTCATGATCCGCGCGCAGGAGATGGCGCGCTACGTCGAAACCGGCGCGCTGGACGCGGGGATCACCGGGCATGACTGGGTGGTGGAGACCAGCGCGAAGGTTGATGAACTCGCGGAGCTGGTTTACGCAAAACAGCGGTTGGCGCGCGTGCGTTGGGTGCTCGCGGTGCCGGAAGATTCCCCGATCCGCGAACCTAAAGACCTCGCGGGAAAAGTGATCGCCACCGAGGTCGTTCACATCACCGAAAAATATCTCGCGAAGCATGGGGTGACCGCGCGCGTCGAATTTTCCTGGGGCGCCACCGAAGTAAAAGTTCCCCAGCTTGCCGATGCCATCGTCGAAGTCACCGAAACCGGCTCTTCCCTCCGCGCCAACCGCCTGCGCATTGTTGACACCGTGCAGGAGTCGGCCACAGTGTTCATCATGAACCGCGCGGCTGCCGCCGACCCTGCAAAACGCGAAAAAGCGGAAAACCTGATCCTGATGCTCCAGGGCGCCATTGCCGCCGCAAGCAAAGTCGGCTTGATGCTGAACGTGCGCCGCGAGGATCTGGACGGCGTCCTCGGCGTGCTCCCGGCGCTGAAGAACCCCACCATCTCCACGCTAAGCGATCCGCAGTGGGTGGCCGTGAACACCATCATTGAAGAAGCCGTGGTGCGGCAGATTCTGCCAAAACTCAAGGCCGCGAAGGCCCAGGGGATCGTCGAATATCCCTTGAATAAGATCGTCCTGTGATGCGCATCCTGAAACTAACGCCGGCAGTGGAGAAGCGCTTGTTGCGCGCGCGACGCGGGCGCGACATCGCGGCGGAAAAAATTGCCGCGCGCATCATCGGCGACGTCCGCCGGCGCGGCGATGCCGCGCTCTTTGCCTGGGCCGGCAGATTCGATGGCGCGGATCTGCCGCGCCAGAACGTATGGATCTCGCGCCAGGAGATGCACGCGGCTCGCGAGCACGCCAGCGCCGAATTTCTGCAAGCGGTGAACCACGCGGCACGGAATGTGCAACAAATTGCGCAAAAACAGTTGCCGCGACCCTGGACATTAGAGGTCGAGCGCGGCGTAAAGATCGCTCAAATAGTCCGGCCCATCGAAGCGGTCGGCTGCTACATTCCGGGCGGCCGGTTTGCGCTGGTGTCCACGCTGCTGATGACCGTGATCCCCGCGCGCGTTGCTGGCGTGGAAAAAATTGTCGCCGTATGCCCGCGGCCAAATGCGGAGTTGCTGGCCGCTGCCGAACTTCTGGGCATCACCGAACTGGCGCGCATCGGAGGCGCACAAGCCATCGCCGCGCTGGCCTACGGAACAAAGACCATTCCCCGTGTGGACAAGATTTTTGGCCCGGGCAACCGCTTCGTCACCGCGGCGAAGCAACTTGTAAGCGGCGATTGCGCCATCGACCTTCCAGCAGGTCCAACGGAAGCCATGGTGCTCGCCTCGCGCGGGAACCCGCGATGGATTGCGGCGGACTTGCTGGCGCAGGCCGAACACGCTCCGGATGCCGGCAGTTATCTGGTGACCACCTCGCCGCAACTCGCGAAGCAGGTGCAATGCGAAATTGCAGCGCAGTCAAAACAGATGGAGCGCCGGAACCCGGCGCATCTCTCGCTGCGGAAGAAGGGAGCGATTGTGCTGGCGCCGTCTCTCGACGCGGCCTGCGAGTTCGTGAAACGCTTTGCCCCGGAGCACCTAAGTTTGCCGGACGATGGGAATGCGCTTCTGAAGAATATCCGCGCGGCGGGCACTGTTTTCCTGGGGCCGTGGGCGGCGCAAGCCCTCGGCGACTATGCCAGCGGCAGCAATCATGTGTTACCCACAAGCGGCTGGGCCAGGACGCGTGGCGGACTTTCCGCGGCAGACTTTGTGAAATGTATCAGCGTACAATCCATCGGCCGGGAAGGATTCGCGCGCCTGGCCGGGGATGTGCAAACGCTGGCGCGCGCTGAGGGTCTCCTGGCTCACGCCAACGCCATCGAGGTACGCCGATGAAAGTGCATCTACCCGTGCGCAAAGCCATTCTAAAGCGGCGCACGTATGAAGCTCCCGCGGAGGGCCGCGCGGGCAAAGTGCGTTTGGATTTCAACGAGAACACCGCGGGCTGCTCGCGGGCCGTCTTGCATGCGCTGGCAAAGCTCACGGCAAAAAAAGTGGCCATGTATCCCGAATACCAGGGCCCCACGAAGCGGCTGGCAAAATATTTCGGCGTCCGCCCGCGGGAACTGCTGCTCACGAACGGCGGAGACGACGCGCTCCGCGTTTTCTTTGATGCCTTCGTCGACCCCAGCGCCAGCATCCTGCTCTGCGAGCCAACCTTTTCGATGTACCGCTACTACGCGGAAATATATGGCGCGCGCATCAACGCGCTGCGTTACTCCAAAGACATGGAATTTCCGCTAGAGAAAGTGCTCGCTGCACTCAAGAAAAAACCCCGCGTACTGTTCATCGCCAATCCCAATAATCCCACGGGAACACTGCTGCCGCGGGCCGCGGTAAGACGCATCCTTTCAGCCGCGAAGCATACCGTCGTGGTCATCGACGAAGCATACGTGGAGTTTTCCAGGGTCACCATTGTGCCGTGGATAAGAAATTATCCGCAATTGTTTGTGGCCAGAACATTCTCGAAAGCGGCGGGGATGGCCGCTCTGCGCCTGGGCGCGGTAATCGCCCGCGCGGATTCGCTGGCCCTGCTGAGGAAAGCCATGCCTCCCTTCCCGGTGAACGTGGCGGCCTTGGTGGCCGCGGAGGCGGCGGTGCGCGATCAAAAAACCATGCAGGGATATGTCCAAACCGTGAAACGCCTGCGCGGCTGGTTCGCGGCAGAACTCGCAAATCTCGGTGTCACCACTTTCCCGAGCGCCGGAAACTTCCTGCTCGCCGACTTTGGCCCGCGGGGACCACAACTCTTCCGACGATTGGAAAAGAAAGGAATTCTATTGCGCGAGCGAAGCAAAGAAATTGCGCCCGGCTTCGTGCGCATCTCCATCGGAACCCCACTCGAAATGCAAAAACTCGTTCGGGAAATTCGAAAGGAACACAAGCTGCCCGCCTGAAGATGGGCGCTACAAAGAAATGCCACGAACAGCCAGAATTCATCGCAAAACAAATGAAACCGACGTCCGCCTGACGCTGAATTTGGATGGGCGGGGCAAAGCGCGCATCGCCACCGGAATACGCTTCTTCGATCACATGCTGGACTTGCTCGCTCGCCACGCGGCGTTTGACCTGGCCGTCGACGCCCGCGGCGATCTCGACGTAGATCAGCACCACACCGTCGAGGACGTGGGTATCGCGCTGGGAGAAGCTCTGCGGAACGCGGTTGGCGACAAGAAAGGAATTCTGCGCGCCGGCTATTTCCTCATGCCCATGGATGAAACGCTCGCGGCCGCCGCCGTTGATCTTGGGGGCAGGCCGTTTTGCGTGGTGAAAGCGAAAATCGCCGCGAAGCGTGTGGGCGATTTCCAAACCGAGTTGACCGAGGATTTTTTCCAAGGTTTCGCCCAGGCCGCCAAGGCTAACGTGCACCTGCGCGCGCTGTATGGCCGCTCCTCGCATCACCAGGTCGAGGCCATCTTCAAGGCCTTTGCGCGCGCGCTGCGCTTCGCGGTCTCCCGGGACCAGCGCTTGCGCCATGTCTTGCCCAGCACCAAGGGTCTGCTATGAAAGTAACGCTTATCGATTACGGCGCTGGCAACACAACCTCGGTCGAGCGCGCGTTGCGTTTGTTGGGCGCGGAGAGCGAACGAGCCGCCACACCCGAACGCATCGCGGAAGCGCAAGCGCTGCTCCTGCCCGGTGTGGGCCACTTCGCGGCGTTTATCCGCTCTCTGGATGAGCGCAAGTTGCGCGAACCACTCCGCAATGCAATTGCGCGGGGCGTTCCATTCCTCGGAATATGCCTCGGATTGCAGGCGCTCTACGAAGCCAGCGAAGAAGCGCCTGCATCTCCAGGACTGCAACTGTTACCGGGGCGCGTGCAAGCCTTGCCGGCAACTGCAAAACTTCCGCACATGGGATGGAACCAGCTGCATGCGCCCCGCGAATCGCTTCTCCTCGCGGGCGTTGCGGAGAGCTCGCACTTCTACTTCGCTCATTCCTACGCGGCGCTAACAACGTCTCCCCATGTGGCGGCCACCTGCGCGTACGGCGCGGAGTTTGTTGCCGTCATCGAAAAACAGAATATCTTTGCGGTGCAATTTCATCCGGAAAAAAGCGGCGCCGCGGGCGCGATGGTTCTGCGGAATTTTCTGAGACTCGCGGCATGAGCCTGGCCCGGCGGATTATTCCCTGCCTGGACACCGACGGCGAGCGCGTGGTGAAAGGCGTCAACTTTGTTGGGCTGCGCGATGCCGGCGACCCGGCGGAGCTGGCGGCTCGCTACAACGCCGAAGGCGCTGACGAACTGGTGGTGCTGGACATCGCCGCTTCGCGCGACCGCCGCCCCACGTTCCTGGAAACCATCCGCCGCGTGGCCGCCGAATTAGCCATTCCGCTGACCGCGGGCGGTGGCATCCGCACGATGGAAGATGCCATGGCCGTGGTGCGCGCAGGGGCGGACAAAATTACCGTCAATTCCGCCGCGGTGCAGCGGCCGGAGTTGATTTCCGAATTATCGCGCGAGTTTGGCGCGCAGGCGGTCGTCCTGGCAATTGATGCCAAACGCAAAGGGACGCTGTGGAATGTGATGGTGCGCGGCGCGCGCGAGTCGGCGGAGATGGACGCCGTCGAATGGGCGCTGCGCGGAGTCGCGCTCGGCGCGGGAGAAATCCTGCTGACGTCTGTGGATCGCGATGGAACGCAAAGCGGCTTTGATACTTCGTTGACGGCGGCGATCTCTCGAGCGGTCTCGGTACCCGTGATTGCTTCCGGCGGAGCAAAACTCCCCGAACACTTCGCGGAAATTTTCACCGAAGGTGCGGCGGATGCGGCCTTGGCGGCTTCCATTTTTCACGACCGCGTCCTGCCCATCCGCGAATTGAAACAGTATCTTGCGGCGAAGGGCATCGAGGTGCGCCTGCCGTGTTGATCCCCTGCATCGATCTGCAAGACGGGCAGGCGGTACAGCTCGTGCATGGGCGGAAACGCGAGCTCGCGGTCGCTGACGTCATGGGCTTGCTGGAGAAATTCAAGAAGCATTCGTGGCTGCATGTGATCGATCTAGACGCGGCCCTGGGCAAGGGCCAGAACAACAAAATCGTGCAAGCACTGTGCACCGAGGCGCAGAAACGATACGGAATGAAAGTGCGCGTGGGTGGGGGCATTCGCACGTTGGCGCGCGCGCAGGAACTCGCGGAACTCGGCGTGGAGCAGATCATCATCGGCAGCGCGGCGTTTCGCGATGGCCGGGCGAACACGCGATTCTTGCGGCAGCTCGTAGAAAAAGTGAACCCACGCCGAATCGTTGTGGCCCTGGATACCGCCAAGGGCCGCATTGTCATTCACGGCTGGAGGAAAAAACTGGCCCTGAAGCCTGAGGACATGATGGCTCAACTGGAGCCGTTCTGCGCGGGGTTCCTCTGCACCGATGTGGATCGCGAAGGAACCATGACCGGCGCAAATCTCGCATGGTTCCGCAAACTGCGCGCCGCGACAACTCACCGCATCATCGCGGCGGGCGGAATCACCACGCGGCGTGAGATCACCGCGCTCGAGAAAATTGGAATGGACGCAGCCGTGGGTATGGCCCTCTACAAGAATCGCCTGCACTGAAGATGCGCGGCAAATTTCTTTGCTGATTGCATCGCAACTATTTTCGGGTACGATACCCAGATATGCGTACGCTTCTGCGACTCTCTCTGTTATTCCTGTTTGCCGCGGTAAACGCTTGCGCGCAAGCGCCGGCCCAGCCGCCTGGTTCCCTGCCCTTTACCCTCAAGCCCCTCGGCCACAGCGTCTACGCCGCAATTGACGACGCCAAAGGCGACGCTGGCGCCAACGCTGGTTTCGTAATCGGCGATAACGGCGTGGCCGTGATTGACACCTTCGAAAATCCCGCCGCCGCGAAAGCACTGCTCGCGGAAATTCGCAAGCTCACCAACCTGCCGGTTAAATTCGTTATCAACACCCACTATCACATTGATCACGTTGCGGGAAATCGAATTTTCCAGGAGGCTGGCGCCACTCTCCTCGCCCAGCGCAACGTCCGCGCATGGATTCACACCGAGAACCTGAAATTCTTCGGCAATAACATCAAGCCGGAGGAACGAGCGATGGTGGAAGGCCTCGCGGCCCCGGAACTCGTTTACGAATCCGGTATCGACTTGTTTCTCGGATCGCGGTTGATTCGCGTACGCGCCTTCCCCGGCCACACCGGCGGCGATTCCGTGGTAACCATCCCGGACGCCAATGTGGAATTCTGTGGTGATCTTTTCTGGCGCAACACCCTGCCGAATCTCATCGACGCTTCCACCACTGTGTGGCGCGCAACGCTTCTGAAGATCGCTGAGGGATTGCCAGGTGGCACGTTTGTTCCCGGCCACGGGGACACGGGAAATGCCGGTGATGTGGCCGCCTTTCGAAATTATCTTCAGGATCTCTCCGCGCTGGTTGCCGGGCCCGTAAAGGAAGGCAAGTCCGGGGACGCTCTGGTGAGTGCGGCGCTCCCTGGTCTGAAGGAAAAATACGGCAAGTGGGATTTCTTCGACGATTTTGCCAAATCAGATATTTTGGATATGGCGGCTGAAATACAAGGCGTCAAAAAGGTGCCGCACGCAGAATGAAAGTGGTGTGACCTATGCTTGTCTCATTTCGCCCATGCACCGCCAGGGATTTTCGCCCGCTGCTTCAGCTCATTCGCGCGTACTTCCTCCACGATAGAATCCCTTTTCACGCAGCAACCCTTGGTCCGGCTCTTCGAACACTGCTCCGCGATAAATCCCTGGGGCACGCCTTTCTCCTCGAAGCTGGAAAGACGCCTGTGGGCTACGCCATCCTCACCTACAACTACGATCTCGAATATGGCGGTTTGCAGGGCATGCTCACGGACCTTTTCGTTCTAAAGAAGTATCGCGGCGAAGGAATCGGCTCGCTCGCGCTTTACGAAATCGAAGATTTCTGCCGGGAGCGCGGTATTGATACCCTCGAACTCCAAGTCCGCCGCGGCAATCAGGCCGCGCAAACGTTTTATCGAAAAGCGGGTTACCGGCTCCTCGGACGCATCGTCATGATCAGAAACATTCCGCTGGTTCGCGCAAAGTCACGACCCTCTCAGCGTGAGTAAGCATCCGTGATGTACTGCTGCACCATGCGCTGGGTGTTGAAGAACGACCCGTTGATGGCGATGGCGTGCTGCATCACTTCGATGTACCGGCCACGCTCCACATAAAACATCGGAATGATGATGCTGGACAGTTTTTCGTACAGCGCTTCCGCGTCCAGCTTATTGTCCGCCTGCGTTTCGGGCGCCGCTCCCCGGTGCGGCTCGCCGATGGACCAGCCGGTCACGCCCTCGATGTGGCCTTCCACCCACCAGCCATCCAGAATGCTCAGGCTCGGAACGCCGTTCAGCGCCGCCTTCATCCCGCTCGTGCCGGAAGCTTCCAGCGGATATTGCGGTGTGTTCAGCCACAGATCCGTGCCCGAAGTGATTTTTCCTCCGAGATCCATGTTGTAATCGTCCAGAAAAACAACGGTCACGGCTTTCTTCAATGCTTTCTTGGCCTTGAAGATGTGGCGAAGAATGTCCTTGCCGGTCGAATCCTTTGGATGCGCTTTGCCCGCATAAATAATCTGAAATTGCCCAACGGTCTTGGCGATATTCCGCAGCCGGTCAAGATCAGAAAGGATCAGGTCCGCCCGCTTGTATCCTGTCGCGCGCCGCGCGAACCCGATCGTAAACACTTCGGGGTCCAACTGCAGGCCGGTTTTCTTGCGTACTTCTTCAAACAGCGCGTGTTTTGCGATCAGATGCGCCGACCAAACCTCCTCCGGAGGCAGCCCCAGCGCGCCCCGCAGGCTGTAGTTGTCCTCGCGCCAGGAAGAAATGTAGCGGTCAAAAAGTTGCTGAAACGCGGGCGCCGTCCAGGTAGCCGCATGCACCCCGTTGGTGATCGCTTCGATGTGCACTTTCGGAAACATTTTGCGGGAAGTCTCGCCATGCAGCTTCGCCACGCCGTTCACGAAATTGCTCAGGCTGAGCGCGAGATACGTCATGTTTACGGAGGCGCCCCGCAGCGCAGCCTCCTGCAAATCAGGAAAGTTCTGCTCCGCCTGCAGCACGTTTTTCAGCAGATCCGCCGAGGAAGCGTCTTTCAAATTAAAAAAACTGGTTTGCTCGGGAAATAATCGCGTTAGATATTCCACCGGAAATTTGTCGTGACCCGCGGGAACCGGCGTGTGCGTCGTGAATACGCATTTGTTGCGGACTTTCTCGATATCTTCCCCCTGGATGGATTTCCGCCCGGCCCGCTGCGCCTCTTCGTCCAGCAGTTCCAGGGTCAGCAGCGCCGCGTGGCCTTCATTCATGTGGTAACGCTGCAGCTCCGTGTGGCCCAGCGCGCGCAGCATGCGCACTCCCCCAATGCCGAGGAGCACTTCCTGACGTAGCCGGTAGTACGGATCACCACCGTAGAGAGACCCGGTCAGCTCGCGATCGCTTGCATCATTCACGGGCAGGTCGGCATCGAGAAAATAAACGGGCACTTCAAATCCGCGCACACCCTTTACCATGTAACGCCAGGCGCGCAGCTCCACCCGGCGATTTTCCAACGGAACGGAAACCCGCGCCGCCTCTTCCTCCAGAAAATCTTCCACGCGCCACTCCACCGGCTCTTCGGTCTGTGTGCCATCTTCATCCAGACGCTGTGAAAAATATCCTCTCCGGTAAAGCAGTGAAACCGCCACCATGGGCAGCCGGATATCGGCTGCGGCGCGGATGGTATCTCCCGCCAGCACCCCCAAGCCGCCGCTGTAGCTGGGCATGGCGTTATCCAAGGCAATCTCCATCGAAAAATACGCCACAAAACGTTTCGGCGATTTCACCGCTCTGGTCATTCCGAGATCATCTCCATCGCGCCTTGCGCACACTACAGTGCGGGCCATCCGTTTCTCCGCAAACTCTGTATTCTCCGGCAATAAGCGCGCGCAAGCAAGCCAACGGAAATCAGCAGCGGATTAACTTGAATTTATTTCAGCGTGATTAGTGGCTCATCAGGTTAAGAGCCACCCCGTTTGGTCCAGCCACGGAGAAGCGGCGCACCGCTCATCGCTCAGATGGCCCGCGAAATCAGCAGAATCGCCAGAACATAGAAGACAAACATGAAGGCGAGGTAGCTCCTGGCCTGGCGGTTGGCTCCGGCAAACTCTTTCCACGCAAAAACACCCCAGAGCGCCGCGACCATCGGCGCAGATTGCCCAATGGCATAAGAGATGGCTACGCCAGTAAAGCTTGCGGCCACCAGATTGAACACCGTGCCGATTCCCCAGACGCACCCGCCCAGAATTCCCAACATGTGTCCGGAGGCGGGCCCCCGGAAAAATTCTCCGAAGTTTACCGGCTGGCCGACGAGCGGCTTCTTCATAAAATAGATGTTCCAGACGAAGCAGGAGAGCAGCGCGCCAAGCGTGAAGAACACGCCAACGCTGTAGGGCCCCATTTTGTGCCCCTGGGACATCGCGCGGGTCACGAACGGCGCCCACAATCCCATCAATACACCGGAAACCACGCAGGTGACGATGCTTTTCTTCGACACCGAACGCCCGGCGCTGGCTAGGCTTCCATAAGCCTTGCCGTCCATCACCACGGCGATCACCGCGCAAGCCACTCCCGCCGCAAGCAGCCCGGCGTTTCCCTGGGGCTGGATGATGTAGCTGGATACCACGCCGACAACCAGCGCGATGCCAATCGCCACGGGAAACGCGATGGCCAAGCCGGCCATATCAATCGCGGCTACCAGCAGCAGGTTCGCCAGATTGAAAATGGCGCCGCCAATCAACGTCGAAACAATATTGGAGTGGTCCGCGGCACGAGCGTTATTCAGAAAACTGCTGGCGTCGTTTGTTGTGCTGCCCATCGTAAATGCCAGCGCCAGCGAAATCAGAAAAATGCCCACGGCATAATCCCAGTAAAAAAGCTCGAAGCGGTAATTCTTCACACCTTTATAGGTGTTGGCCCACGAACCCCAGCAAATCGCGCTGGTGATTACCATCAAGAGTGCAATCGCAAAAGTATGCGGAATGAACATCGCTTCTCCTTGAACGCTTCACTTCCCGCAGCACACCTCGCACGGGCCGCGTGCCACGCAACGCCAGACATCGCGAGATGCATGCGTTCTTTGCTATATTGTCCCGGCTGGCCGCAGCATCTTGCCGCGGGCGAGATTAGGGCCAACACGCTGCCGCTGCTTATAGTTGGCGTTGCTGGCGCTGTCAAGAAAAAAGGACGGAACCCAGCGCCGCCGATTGGCCCCAAATTTCCGATTCCGATGAGAACCCCTTTCATTCCGCGAACTCTTCGATTCGCCACTCTTTTTGCACTCGCGTCATCTGCGGCGCTTTGCTTCGCGCAGGCGCCTGCCATTTCTGATGCGCTCAGCTCCGCGGAAACGCTGCGGGCTTCCGGGCGTTTTCCGGAAGCCATCGCGGCGTACCAGCAGGCGCTGAAGCTAAACCCCCGAAACGAAGCGGCGGAAATTGGGCTGGCCGACGCTTATCGCCAGGTGCACAACGTCGAGGAGGCGAGGGCGGCGCTCCACGCGGCGCGGCGGCATCATCCCAAAAGTGCGGCGGTGCTTGCGGCGCTCGGCCGCCTGGAGCTGGAAGCAGAGTCCTACGACGCGGCAATTGCCGCACTGCGCGCGGCTGTGGCGTTGGCGCCGGCGGAGATCGATACACGCAACCTGCTGGCTTCTGCCTACCTCGGCAAAGGGGAGAAGGACGCCGCACTGCTGCAATTGGGAAAGGTTTTAGCGCGCGATTCTGAAAACGTGCTGGCCTATTTTCTGCGCGCGCAAATTTATGCGGACCAGAACGAAAATGAGAAAGCGCTGGCGGATGCGGAAAAAGTATTCGCGGCACAACCCGGAAATCTGCGCGGCCGCGCACTGCTCGCGAAAATTCTCGTACGGTTGAAGCGGTGCGAGCGTGCTACGAATCTTCTCCGCCCCGCGGAGAATCCTCCCGCGCTGGAAACGGAATCCCTGTTTCTGCTCGGCAACGCCTACGAATGCGCGGGGAAAGTGGAGCTCGCCGCGCGAACGCGCGCCGAATTTGCCGCGGCTTCGCAGAGCGACCGGCAGCAAGCGGAAAGCGAAGTGCAATCGAAACACTACGTGGAGCAGTCCAACGAACTGGCTGTGTTCGCCAAGTTTCCCGAGGCGCTCAAGCTGCTGCAAGGCGCGCTGCAGAAAAACCCGCGGAATGCCTTCGCCTATTCGCAGCAGGCGAAAATCTATTTTTCCATGCATCAGAGTGAGCAGGCGCGCGAGGCGATCACCCAAGCGCTGGCCATCCAGCCGTACCAGCCCGATTTTCTGTACGTGCAGGGGGTGATCGAGGAGAGTGCTGGGAATCTGGATGCCGCGCTCGCCGCGTTTGAACAGGCCTCGCGCATCAATCCGAAAGAAGCCGACGCCTACTTTGAAATGGGAAAAATCTGGACGCAGCGGAATGATGGAGCAAAAGCGCTCGCCGCTTATCGCAAGGCCGCGGCCCTGGCGCCGGATGATCCGGATTATCAGCGCGCAGTCAAGGAAGCGTCAGCGGTATCCCGTTAGTTCTCCTTAACTCCCGCGAGGTGCGCGCCCGGCGTGGGGCGCGTGAGCAAGTCGACATATTCTTTGTAAAACTTTTCTTTGTCGAGATCTTGCTGCACTTCGACGAGTTGTTCGCCCATGCCGGGTTGCTGGCCGGGGGCCCAGGCCAGCGTGTCGCCGTAGGATGCGCCGTGATCTAAATCCACGTCGATGTACAACTTCTGCCACTTGGTGATGAAGCTGGGGTCCAGCCACGCTACGGCGGCTAGTTCGTCCCACAAATAATTTGCTTCGGCGTATTTCGCGACGTATTGCGCGGCCGGCGTCGGGCTCTTGGCCACCTGCATGATCAGGCTCTTTTCCATGCGCGTCTTCACGGAAATATCTACCGTCGTCATCACCATGCGCGGCCAATGCGCGTGAAGCACGGCGCGCGAAGCTTCCGGATCCATCCAAAGATTGAACTCGCGTTTGGGAGTGAGGGCGAATTCAGGGTCGTCGGTTTGTGGGTTGATGCTTCCTCCCATGACAATCAATTCCTTGCTGAGCTCGGCAAAATGTGGATCGAGAGCAATCGCCATAGCGAGGTCGGTCATGGGTCCAGCGGCGTAGATGGTCACTTCGTGCGGATATTTATTGACCATGCGCACCATGAAGTGCGCGGCATTTTCGGCGGAGGCTTGAATCGTGGGCGTTCCTTCCGGCATCGGCGGAATGTCGTACGGCCCGTGGACGGGATGGCCCTTGGCGTAGTTCCACGCGCCCTGATAAATGATCTTGCCGTACAGCGTTTCCCACTTGGCGATGTACTCCTTGCTGTTCACCAGAGGAAACGCGGCGCCTGGGAGCACCGGAATGTCGGTGCGCCCGATGATCTCCAGCAGGCGCAGCGTGTGCTGAATCTCTTCATCGCGCCAGGCGTCCCCGGTAAGCACGGTTATACCAAGCACGTCGGTGTCCAGCGAATTGATGAGCGAAAGGACCGCCTGCATGTCCGTGCCGCCGGGTCCGGCGCAGTCCTGATCGATGATGACTTTGCGTTTGCTTTGCGCATGCGCGGACAACGTGAAAAAGCCGAGTAGCAGAATCGCGAGAAACCGGATAAGTTTCACAAACCAGAGTCCGGAGTTGGGAGCTGCATTCACAACACACATGGGCGACATCCATTCCGTATGATTTGCCTGGCTGACGAATTGCGACTGCTCAGACGCAAAGGCCGGAGGTGTTTGCCTCCGGCCTTCATGCCGCCATACTTAGAGAACAGCCAAAGCCCGCCCTCACGTCGACGTTAGAACTGGAAACGAACGCCTAGTTGGGCGGCAAATGGCGAGCTACCCGGCGAGATTTCGTCCAGCAGACGATAGCCCGGCGTATTGCTAGGCGTGGGAATGGCCGTGAGCGAATCGCATTTTGTCGTCAAGAGGTCGCCGCCGACGAAATCGCAATTCGACAAAGGCACGAACCCTGTATTGTCTGGATTGGAGTAGAGATTGCCGCGGTTTGTCACATTGTACAGGTCGGCGATTAGCCGGAGCTGATACCGTTCTCCCAGTTTGAGGTCCTTGCTGATGCGCATGTCCCAGGTAAAGAAATTGGGCTGGCGGGCAGGATAACGGGTCAACAAGAACGGCGTTCCGCTGCCGATCTGGACGACTGGGCGGTCGTTGTTCGAGAACTGGTTGACGACTCCATCGCCGTTTATATCAGCGCTTGCATAGGCGGGATAGGCCAAACCGCTGTGGGCGATGAAGTTGCTGCTCCAGGTGATTCCCCACGGCAGGTCAGCCACAATGCCGGACTTAAACTGGTGCGAGATGTCCAGACCATTGCGCCCGTAGTCAATGTTGATGTTGAAAGGATCCTGGCCGCCGAAGAAGGTGTCCGTGTCGCGCTCGCTGGAGTCATTGCTGAAATTGCGCGACCAGTTGTAGTTGGCGAAGAACTGGTAGCGCTTGGAAAAGCGTTTATTGGCGCTGACCACCAGTTCATGGTAAGTGCCGTGGCTAAAGCTGGCGAGTTCGCCCATACCGAAGGCGGAGAGCGTGCAATCCGCCGGCAGGGCTGAGAAGACAGGACCTCCTGTCGCGGCGCAAATTCCGAAACCATCCACGGGACCGCCGGGCTCTGACGCCAAGATAGCGCGGCCAAACTGATCCGTGGCGACCGAAACGAAGTTCCTTTGCCAGTTCGAAGTGCTGAATCCTCCGGTCTTCAAACGCGCGGAATACATGTAAGCGTAGTCCACAGAAATGGTCCAATTATTCGCGAGCTGACGCTCGATTCCCACGGTGAGGTTCGAGACCCGCGGGTTGCGAAATGCGGGATCCGAGTAGGTGATCGAAGGGCATCCAATCACGCTTTGTGTGCACATTTGATCCGAGCTGATCGAAAGGCTCGACGGGTACACATACGGAAAGCCGCTCGTCGGCGCACAAAAAAACTTTGTCGGACAAAACAATGTCGAGGACTTGGAACCGCCGCCGTTGGAAGCTGCCGGGAAGAAAATCGTGGGCGTCTGAGCATAGTACAAGCCCCAGGCAGCACGGACGGTAGTCGGATGGGAGGTTCCACCCAAGCTCCAGGCCAGGCCAACGCGCGGACCCCATTGCCCGTAGTCGTTGGGGGTGCGCTGCGGCACGGGTATGAGGTGGCTGCCGGAGCCAACGCCTACATAAGCCGTTGCTCCGGGAATTTTCGTCGCGGGCTGGGGGTTCCGGGTGGCATCCCAGCGCAAGCCGTAGGTGACCGTGAGCCGGCTTGACACCTGCCACTTGTCCTGCCAATAGAGGCCTATTCCTGTTTGGTATTGCGGAGGCAGCGTGTTGGCCGTGAAAGGGTCCTGGTTATTCAAGCCGAAGCCTTGGAAGTAAAAGTATGGGTTCGGCGAAGTCGGGGGACTGGTCACTCCCGCACAGGTAGTTGGATTTGGATCAAAATCACAAAGCGAGCCGAATTGGTATCTCGCCGCACTCCATCCGGCGAAGACGTCTTTGCGGTCCACAAATCTGTCAATGTCGCCGCCAAACTTTGCATCGTGCTTGCCGAAGGAGTACGAATAATTGTCCTGGACTTGGAGTTTGCCGTTATCGTTGTTGCCCGGCAAATAGAATCGCTGGCCGAATTCTCCTATGCCGAGGATTTGGATTTCCGGCGCGCCACTGAAAATCGGGTGGCGTTTGCGGGTTTCGCCTTCGACACTTAACCGGAGTTCGTTCACTCTCCGGCCCAGGATGGTCGTTAGAGCAAAGACACCGCTGATGCCTTGATTTACAAAATCCTCGGAGTCACCAAACGCGTCAAAGGTTTCCGACTGCCCGTGACCTCCGGTGAAACCCTTGGTGTGATTCCGGGTACCGAAACCCCGAATGCTGAAGTGGTTGGCTGGGTTCAACTGATAGTCGTAGTGACCCAGAAGAGTAAAGAAATTCTGAAATTGCGTGCTACTGCCCTCCAGGGCATGCAGGTTTGCCACGCCATAACAGGTGGGCAGGAGAAAGTTTGTTTGAAGGGGTACAAGCGGCTTGCAAGCCGGGCTGAGATGCTCCGGGGAGTTCGCTACTTGGGGAATATCGGGGCCCGTCTCTGCCTCGCAGGCCGCATTGCCATGGCAAAGATTAGTAGTCAGGGGGCCATGATTGCGTTGAACGTCGGTAGAGAGAAACAGCCATTGGCGGTCCTTGTGGATGGGGAAGCCGGCCGAACCGCCGAACTGGCTTTGTCTATCGATGTTCGGGGGAGCGCCGAGAGCATCGTTCTTGGACAAGCCGGCACTCCGGAAGTATTCGTGAGCTTCGCCATGGAGGTCGTTTGTGCCGGACTTGGTGACCACGTTTAGGAGACCGCCCGTGGCGCGGCCAAACTCTGGCGCGAATCCGTTGGTAACCACCTGGAATTCCTGCACGGCTTCGATGGGAACGGTGAGGTTCTTGGTTTCCAGCGAACCGAAGTTTTCACCGAAGAAGTTGTTGGTGGTGTCCGCGCCGTCGATGACCAGGCCGTTGTAATCGCTCTGCTGGCCACCGAGGCGGACGGCGCCGCGGAGACCCGGAGTGACCTGAGCCGAAGGCGTCAATTGCGCCAAGTCACGATAATCGCGGCCGGGGAAAGGCAGGCTCCCGAGGCTCTTGGCATCAAGGAGTTGCGAGATGCCAGTCGTGGAAGTGTCCACAACGCCCACGGCGTCCGCGGTGACCGTGACGCTCTGTTGGGCGGTCTTCAGCGGCAGGGAGACATCGAGAGCGATGGATGAGCCGATGTTTACGATGACCTCTTTCACCGTGGTCACCGCAAAGCCATTCGCTTCAACCAGCAGCGTGTACTCGCCGGGCATAACGCCCTCAAAATCATAGCCGCCATCAGGGCCGGTGGTGAGTCCCCGCCCGATGCCTGTCGCAGGATTGGTGAGCGTCACTTTGGCGTTTGGCACCGCCGCGTGTGAGGTGTCGAGGATGGTGCCGCGGATGGCGCCACGATCCAGGTTCTGCGCAGACCCACTGGCAACGGCGAGCAGAAGCACGAACGTTATCAGCACTGCAAATTTTGCACTCGATGCCTTCCTCATGTCATCCCCCTGGCGCTGCTACCGCATGCAAACTTTCCTTACCTGGGATACTTCCCCTGAATCCGTGAAACGAAAAGCTCAAAAAAACAGTCGGCCAGAACGGCGGTGCGGACTTTGGTGTTGCGTTGGAGCGACTCGACGCCTTCGATGAGGTAGCGCCCGCCTGGGCCGGAATTATTGTCATGGATGACTTTGTGAATGGAAGCCAAAGCGGGCGTGGCGGCGAGCGGCAGAGAGTGGCCAACAAAGTAGGCGGAATAGCTGACGAAGCGCTTCGCGGATACTGCCAATCGGGAAAGATAGCCTCCGAGTTTCCGGGCGGCATCCTGCCCGGCATGTGACCAAGCACAATCTGCCCAAGCTACCCTCAGGGCCGACACCCCAATCACTGAATGCAGCGTAGGCTAGCTTTCCACTTCGCAAAGTGTCAAGACAAAAGTAATGTTTGCAGGACTCTCCTGTGGAAGAAAGGCGCGAGTGCTGAGAAAGAATCGCAATCGCTTCGGGCAATCTCTCAACGGAACGACCAACAGAAGAATGATGGGCCGGGGATGCTACTATTCTGGGCGAAAATGCTGAACCAACCGGGAGACATGCGTGGACGAAGCACCCGCCGGCTGGCGATGCCCGTGGCCCTGCTGCTGGTTTCTCTTTCGTATGGAACCCGATGGGCCGTGGCACGGCTGCAAGCGGCGCCGCAAAGCGCCAAGACACGTACGCCGGCGGCGCAAGGCGCGGCCGCCAACCCGTTCGCCGTGCAGTTTCATGATGTGACGAAACCAGCAGGAATCCACTTTCATCACGAGCGCGCGGCTTCTGACGATAAGCTGTACACCGAGACCATGGGCGCGGGCGTGGCGTGGATTGATTACAACCAGGATGGTTTTCTGGACGCATTTTTCGTGAATAGCGGCTTCACTCCGCTCTTTCATCCAGAGAAGGCCCCGCAACCCGCGCTCTATCGCAACAATGGCGATGGCACGTTCACCGACATGACCGCGCAGGCCGGGATTCATACCGACGGAACGTTTTTCTTCGGCGTGGCTGTGGCGGATTTCGATAACGACGGATACCCGGACATTTACATGACCGGCTACCGGCATTCCGTCCTGTACCACAACAATAGAGACGGGACGTTTACGGATGCGACCGCAAAGGCCGGCGTCGGCGATGACGGCGTGTGGGCTACCGCAGCGGGTTGGTTTGATTACGACCATGACGGGCATCTGGATTTGTTGGTCGCCAATTACGTCGCGTTTGATGTGGATCACCCGGTTTCCTGCGGCGGAAAAAAGTCTGGGTATCGCGCGTATTGTCACCCGGATAGTTTTTCGGGAACTTCGCCGCGGCTGTATCACAACAATGGTGACGGCACGTTCACGGATGTAACCGCAAAGGCTGGGCTGGTGAATAATGATGGCAAGAGTTTGGCCGTGGTGTTGGCCGATCTGAACAACGATGGCTGGCCGGATATTTTCATCGCCAACGATACCCAGAGAAATTTTCTTTATTTCAACAATGGCGATGGCACGTTTCGCGACGCCAGCTACACCAGTGGCGCGGGCTTCAGCGAAGAAGGCAAGCCAGAAGCGGGGATGAGCGCGGACGCCGCGGACGTGCGCAACGCCGGCTTGTACGATTTGTACGTGAGCCATCTCGATTTTGAGTTGAATCGCTATTACCGGAATAATGGCGATGGCACATTCACCGACGCCACGATCTCCTCTGGGTTGCGGCAGACCAATTATCTGAACAGCAGCTTTGGCGCGCGATTTTTTGATTTTGATAATGACGGCTGGCGCGACCTGCTGGTGACCAACGGCCACATTCTGGACAACATTTCGCTTTATCATCCGAGCGTCAGCTACGCCGAAGAGCGCAAGCTGTATCGCAATACGGGCAACGGGCAATTTGTGGACGCAACGAAAACGCAGGAGGCGGGATTTCGTGCGCCGCGTGTGGGACGCGGGCTGACTGTCGGCGACTACGACAACGATGGCTGGCTGGATTTTCTGGTGAGCAACAATGGCCAGGACGCGCAGCTTTTTCACAACGACGGCAGCGAGCGCGCTGCATCGAGGGAAAATCACTGGCTGGGCGTGCGGCTGATTGGGACCAAAAGCAACCGCGACGCGATTGGCGCGGCGCTGAAGCTGGTGGCGGGCGGATTTGTGAGTTATGACCAGGCGAAGGGCGGGATGAGCTACTCTTCAGCGCAGGATCCGCGAATTTATTTTGGGCTTGGCACGCACGAGAAGGTGGATGCGCTGGAGATTACCTGGCCGAGCGGCGCGCGCGAAGTGATTCGTGATTTGCCTGCGGACCAGATTGTTACGATTGAGGAAGGCCGGGGCGTGACGCCGTATCGCTACCCCACGCGGCTCCGGCGATGAGTTTCGAAGGATTTACTGCGTGGCGCTCACGGAATTTCGTGTAACGGGAAGATAGCACAGTCCGATGTCAGTTATAATTCCGACGGTGAAATCTCTGCTCGAATCCATCCGGGTCGTGGAATTGACGGAAGCTCTCGCCGGGCCGTACTGCGCGATGCTGCTGGGCGATTTTGGCGCCGACGTCATCAAGGTGGAGCGTCCGGGCGTGGGCGACCAGTCACGCGCCTGGGGGCCGCCGTTTGTTGGCAGCGAGTCCGCGTATTACCTGGCCGCGAATCGCAACAAGCGCTCGATCACGTTAAACTACGATCATCCACGCAGCGCCGAGGTTCTCCAGCGACTGCTCTCCACTGCGGATGTATTCATCATCAATCAGCCGTCGCTCGATTCTCTGAAGCGCCGCGGTCTTGATCCCGGCGCCCTCTGCGCAAAATATCCGCGGCTCATCCATTGCAGCATCACCGGCTACGGCTTCACGGGGCCAAAGGCCGGGCTTCCGGGGTACGACGTACTCGCGCAGGCCGAAGCCGGCGTGATGAGTTTTACTGGTGAACCCGAGGGCGGCCCGATGCGCTTTCCGATCGCCATTGCCGACATGACTTGCGGGATGTACGCGGCCATGGGAATCCTCGCGGCGCTGTACTCCCGCGAAAAAACCGGCCTGGGGCAGTTTCTGGATGTGGCCCTGTTCGATTCGCAGCTCACCTGGCTGGCCAATGTGGGCAGCAGTTTCCTGAACGCCAACGAGTCGCCCGCGCGCTGGGGAAACGCGCATCCCAACATTGTGCCCTATGAAATGTTTCGCGGGAGTGATGGCCGGCATTTCGTCGCCGGCGTGGGGACCGAAGCTCTCTGGAAAAGATTTGCAGCGATGTTCGGCGCGGAAGTTGATCTGGGGCGCGATGCGCGATTTGCAACCAACGCGCTGCGCGTCGAGAACCGCACGGAGTTGATCGCCAACCTGCGGAAAATCCTTGCGCAGAAAACCTCCAGCGACTGGCTGGAGCGGCTCGCGAAGGCGGAGATACCGGCGGCGGCGATACACACCGTTGCCGAGGCATTGAACGACGCGCAAACCATCGCGCGAGGGACCATCGTTCAAATCGAACACCCGGCGCTCGGCAGTGTTCGCAGCATTGCGAATCCCGTCAAATTTTCGAATACGCCGGTGAGTTACCGCTTGCCACCGCCGCTGTTGGGGGAGCACACGCGCGAAATCTTGCGGAGCCTGCATTATTCAAGCGAAGATGTGCTGGCGGAGGAAATGGACTCGGCGATTTAACAATCGCCCGCAACCGGATGCACGTGGCTGTCGATCAATCCGGGCGCGAGCGTCGTGCCACTGGCATCAATCAGCGTCGTTGCACCCGCGATGTCCAAGTCCTTCTCTTTGCCAACCGCGGTGATGCGGGCGTCCCTTGCTGCGATGCGACACGCCCAAAAAATACTCTTTGGTTCTATACAAGGCGCGCGGCGACGGCAACCGATTTCTTGGATGTGAGGGTAAGAAAACTGCCAGGAAGAATTAAGTGGTGAACCGGGGAGGACTCGAACCTCCAACCCGTTGATTAAGAGTCAACTGCTCTACCATTGAGCTACCGGTCCACAGGTAATCTCAAAATTTTACACAGAACCAAGAAATTTGTCGAACCCGCTAACAGGCTGCGGAAAAACTCCCGTGGCACAGCCTTCAGGCTGTGCGCGTTCAGTCGCTGCTTTGGAGAAGCGTCGTCCGCTTCGCGGGCGCCAGAACAATGATGTACCAGCTTCCGTTATGCCGCCAACTGCCAAAACTGGAGTTTTTTCGCACCCTGCTAGGGCTTGGCGCGGAGCGTGGCCGTCAATTGTTTGGCGACCTCGCGCGCGCGGGCGAGTTCATGGGGATCGAAGGAGATGGCGGAAACGCGGGGGTGGCCGCCGCCGCCAAATTTTTCCGCGAGCGACGCGAGGTTTTGGTCCGCAGTGGCCTGATTCCAGGGATTGGTGCCCAGGGAAACTTTGGCGCGGACGGAGGAAGCGCTTACACTGACCGAATAAACACACTCCGGGTGCAGCAAATAGGGAATGAACTTGTTGTAGCCCTCGAGGTCCAGATCGCCAACGTCGAAAAAGATCACGCCATCCTTGGCTTCGCTGCGTTCTCGCAAAATTTCGATGGATTTGCGGTGGCGATCGAGCAACGGCTCGAGATGTTTCGCGACGATGGGCAGCTTGACCATTTCCGCCAGCGGACGGTAGGCAAGATCGGGAATAAGCTGCGCGGGAATGCCGTTTTCCGGAGCGGCTTCAATAACCAGCGCAAGCTGCAACGCGGGTTCGGCCATGGCGGTGGCGAATTGCGGCGAAGGAAACTGCGCGCCATCAATGATATCGCCCCAGTAGATCAAATCTTCGAGTGGCTTGATATCAAAACCAAATTTCTCGCTGGCGACGGTGGCGATAAGTTTGGTGCAGGATTTGTAGCTGGGCTCGTAAAACATGTTTTTGCCAGGATGCGTGCGGAACTGTTCGGCGTCAGCGGGGGTGAGGAAAGCGCTCTGGTGATGGTCGAACCACCAGGTAACTTTCAGGGAGTTGGAATACTTGAAGTCCACGATGACGTTTTCATCGCCGTCGAACAGGCCGCCGCCCCAGGGCTGCTGGGCGCGGTGGGTCATGCCGGTAAATCCGAACTCGGCGGCGGCATCGAAGCGCTCGCGAAAGAAGCGGTAGAAAAGCGCCGCGGACGCCGTGCCGTCAAAACAGCGATCGTGAAAACAGAGCCGGACTTTGGTCATAAGGAGCGAACTCGCCTCAAAGTTGTACAGCGCGCTTTGCTGTGAGGAGCAAAGCTATAAACGATGAATGCCACCGGGAAAATTGTCAAGAAAGAAAGGGTGGCGCGGGACGCCGCGAGGCGAAAAGACGCGAGCAGTGGGACAGAGTGGCCGTGCTAGCAATACGAAAAGCGGGCGAAATGAAAGAGAAGAACACGGGCCTGAAGACCCGCCACTACAGTCGGATTGACAGCTGGACAGGAAGGGACGGGCGGCAAGCCCGCGCGCCTACGAGGGAGAGAGGCAAAAAGGTGTGGCATCCACCGCTGGGGCTAATGGGTACGGTGGAATTCCACGAAATCGCGGCCGACGTAAAGACGGTAATTGCCCGCGGCTGGAGCCGCCAGGACCTGGAGCGGGACGGGCCGCTTGATGTCGGCGTCGCGCTGTGAAGCTACCTGGAAGAGCTCATTGGCGCCGAGATCGAGGACAAGGAATTTTCCGCTATCGAGGAAGCCGCAGGCGTAAGCGCCGGGCTTGAGCGACTGGCCAGCGATATCGAGCGGGACTTCGGTGATGAGATAAGCCTGGAATTTCTCGCGGAGTCCGGAAGAGTAGCCGGAACTGTCGACGAGACCAGCAAGAACATAGCGGCCATCGGCGAAGTGAACGCCGCCGGTGTTGCGGAGTTGGACAGGGGCAAGTTGTCCGCGGAAGAAGACTTTTTCCGGGAAGAGTTTTGCGGTGATGTCAGCGGGTTTGAGAACTGTTTCGGTGGCAGGATTATCCGCGGTGGCAGAGATCGATTGGTGAATAGGAAGCAAGAGCAAAGAGAGAGACAACAAGGCAAAGAACGTTGCGCGACGTGGCATGAGAACTCCTTTCAAGATGAGGGAATCGTACAACATCTTGGTATGGGAAAGGGAGAGAAGTGAGCACAAGCCGGGCCGCGTGCCGCAAAAGGCGGGAGATGAATCAGGGACTAGTGGCGGCGGGGATGGAGCGCGCGTCGCGGGCGCGGAGGGTGAAGTTGATGGCGAAATAGGGCGCGTGCGCGAGGGTCTTTTGAAAATCGAGATCATCGGCATAACGGCGTTTGGGAATGCGGCGGGCCATGATACTGAAATCGAGCGGGTCGCGCCGGAACGGGTAAGGCGAGATGGTGAAGGCGTTTTTCCCCGCGGGGCGCAGTTCCCAATCGGCTTCCGAACCTTCGTCGTCTACGGGGACAGCTTCAATGGTGGCGTCCTCGAGTGTGGCGAGGCAGAAGTAGAGCGAGAGGCGGTCTAGCGCTTCCAAGCGCTCAAAATTTGCGGCGAGGACTTTTTCTTCGGTGAAGGCTTTGGTGGCGGCGCTGGCGCGAAGATCTACCTTGAGGCGGAGTTGCTGAAGACGCAGGCGCTGGACGAAATCGTTGACGGCATGGGTTTCGTTGGAGCGGACATACTTGGCGGAATAGCCCGGCATGGTGGCGCGCGTGCGGTCGTAGAGCAGGGCGCAGTGCATGCAGACGAGCAGGCCTGCGTAGTGATCGGCCTTGACGATGCGGTCGAGGCCGCGCTGATAGAGGGAGATATGCTCCTCGGTGGGGATGGACATGAAGCTAGAAGGAGCAAAGGTGGCGGGGTCTATACCCGGGAGCAATTCCCACTCGTGCCAGCCGTTATCGTGCTCGCCGGCGGCGAGGCAAAAGGAGTCGAAAGGTTCCGGGCGCTTGAAGAGATGGTTGCCCCATTCGCGCGCGAAGAAACCAGAGAGAGTAGCGTGGTCCGTCTGGCGGATCAGGACAAGCTGATCGCCTTGTTCCTGGATGATCATGGCACGGTCTTCAACCGCAATACGTTAAATGGCGCATGACCAGGGAGGGGGGCACGCCCCGGCGTGCCAAGGTATTATGCCCTCAGTGGGGGGATGAATCCAGCGCGAGTGGAGATGGCGGAAGGCGAGTGAATTTAAGTATAGTGAGAATTCAAGTCAGGAAGAATTTCGGTCAAAAAGAAGTTCAGTATAATAAGACGTCCACCGCGGGAGTGGCGGAATTGGCAAACGCAGTAGCCTTAGGAGCTACCGGTCGAAAGACCTTAGGGGTTCGAGTCCCTTCTCCCGCACCAACCTTTCCGATAAGGAAAGGTTGTCCCGCCTGCCCCGACCCTGTCGGGGAGCGAACAACGTGAGCCGCGGGGGCAGTGCAGCCTTGCTTGTGATGGACGACCTTGCTTCGCTTCGTGCAACTGCGGTATGAAGGAGGTGAAAGAAGCGCGCTAGTTGCTGCTTTCCGGAGCCCTACATCATGCAGCGAAGCGTTCGAGATGTTCTGAATCTATACAATTCCTCTGATCCCCTGGAAAATGCCTCGACGATTCCTGCGCCGTGGTATTTCGACACGCGGGTGGCGGAACTCGAAAAAACCAGCGTGTTCAGCTCGGCCTGGCAGGCGGTCGGACGTGCCGGCCAGGTGAAAGAAAAGGGCGGTTATTTTACCGCTGAAGTGGCGGGCGAGCCGCTGGTGGTGGCGCGTGGCGATGACGGAAAGTTGCGAGCGTTTTTTAATGTGTGCCGGCACCATGCCGCGGCGGTGGTAACCGAAGCGCAAGGCTGCGCGAAACAATTTCGTTGCCCGTATCATGGCTGGACGTACGGGACGGATGGCGCGCTGAAGGGCATGGTGGAATTTGAAGGGGTGTGCAATTTCGACCGCGCGAACAACGGGCTGGTGCCGGTGCGCGTGGATACCTGGGAAAATTTTGTTCTTGTGAACTTGGATGGCCACGCCGCGCCGCTGAAGGATTTTTTGGGCGAAGTGCCCGGACTGGTTGCGCCCCTGAAGCTGGCGGAAAAGTTGCATTATTTTGATCGCCGGATCTACACGCTGAACTGCAACTGGAAAGTTTACGTGGACAATTATCTGGACGGCGGATACCACGTGCCGCATGCGCACAAGAGTCTGAGCAGCGTGATCGAATACACAAAATATACCATTGAGAATTTCGACCGCGCGTGTTTGCAATCCAGCCCGTTGTCGTCGGATGCCGGCTCGGAAGCGGGCGTGGCCGCGACGCGGCAGGGGCGGGCGTTCTATTTGTGGGTGTACCCGAACTTCATGATCAACGCGTATGAAGGGGTGATGGATACGAACGTGGTGCTGCCGCTGGGCGTGGACAAGTGCGCGGTGATTTTCGACTACTACTTTGCCGACGTGAGTGCGGCTGCGGAAGCGCACAACAAGGAAAGCATCGCGGTGAGCGAAAAAGTACAGGACGAGGACATGGCCATTTGCGACGCTGTACAGCGAGGATTGGGCTCGCGCGCGTATATGGCGGGGCGGCTCTCGGTGCGCCGCGAAGCGGGTGAACATCTTTTCCATCGCTTGCTGCACGCGGATCTGACTGGGGCGCTGAGCCGGCCGGCCGCGGCGGACTGAAGTTGCGCTTGATCGCGAATCCATTCTTTTTTTTTCAAACAACTTCAGCTTAATCCACTCTGCAAAGAATCCCAGCTCATTCAAAGATGATGGTTTTGTTGCCGTAGAGCAGGATGCGGTTTTCGATGTGCCAGCGCACGGCCCGGGAGAGCACGATTTTTTCGAGGTCGCGTCCTTTTTCGACGAGATCCTCGAGAGTATCGCGATGAGAGATGCGCGCCACGCCTTGCTCGATGATGGGGCCGTCGTCGAGGACTTCGGTGACGTAATGAGCTGTGGCGCCGATGAGCTTTACACCGCGGTCATAGGCCTGGTGGTGCGGCTTGCCGCCGACAAATGCGGGGAGAAATGAATGATGAATATTGATGATCTGCTGGGGAAAGCGATTGATAAAGTCTGAGGAGAGCACCTGCATGTAACGCGCGAGAACGATCAGGTCAATGTCGTATTTGTGGAGCAGCTCGATTTCCTGGCGCTCGGCTTCCGGCTTGTTTTCCTTGGTGACCGGAATGACGTGATATGGAATGCCGTAAAAATCGGCGTGGCGCTTGGCGTCGGGATGGTTGCTGATCATCAGCGGAATGTCGCAAGCGAGTTCCCCGCCCCGCTGGCGGTAGAGCAGGTCAACCAGGCAGTGATCGTATTTGGAAACGAAGATGGCCACGCGCGGGCGGTGGCTGGATTGCGCGATGCGCCAATGCATCTGAAATTTTTCGGCGATGGGCGCGAATTTGGCTGGGAAATCCTTGAGGTCGAGTTGGAATCCGTCGAGGTCCCACTCGATGCGCGCGAGGTAGAAGTGCTCTTCGCCTTGCTGGTGTTGCTCGAAGTGCAGGATGTTGCCGTCGTGGCGATAGATGAAGTCGGCAAGCGTGGCGTCAATGCCTTTGCGGTCGGGGCACTGGACTAAGAGGATGGCGCTATTTTTCAAGGTGAGACTCCTGAAAGAGGAAGACATCGTACAAGGAAGTAATGAAGTAAGGAAATAATGAAGTAACGATGGGAGGCAGAACCCGTCGTGAGAAGTAATGAAGTAAAGAAATAATGAAGTAAAGATGTGGCCCGCCTTCCCGACAAGGTCGGGATCTCCGATCGCTAAGGCTACGGCGCGGCAAGCGAGTGGGCCTTCGGAAGTGCGCTCGGGGTAAACGAGTGACGAAATGGAAAGAGATACCCCCACCCCCCACCGATTTGCATGAATATCAAACGAAACGGGTTGCGAAAAAAGGGATTCGTAAGGATATGAAAACAAAGGAGGGACAAAACGCGGCCGAGCAACAGAGCGGAAACGGACTGGGAGAGGATTTTGGCCTGAAAGATGTGACCCCTCCGTTGTGATGACGATGGTGCGCAGCGAATTCAAAGGAAAGGAGTTAAGAGGCGTCCCGTTGAGCCATGATGGGTCACGATGGAAGAGCCGGGAGTGGGCACCCTCCTGCGCCAAAGCTACGGAGGGCATGGGCCGTCTTACGCCGAGGCTACGGACGGTAAACTGTGGACGGAGATTCGCTCGAGTCACGGCCGAGGGTAGCATGAAATTACCGACTGGTTAAGTATTATGCAGGGAATGGAGAGAATTGGCGAGTGAACGGCAATGGGGCAGGGTTAACGGTGCGTGCGGCGGCAAGACGAGCAAGAAAAAGGCACAGTCAAAACCCCCATACCTAATACCGGCTTATGCGGCACCCAAGCCTTGCCCAGCAATTAAGCGACTGCCACCCGCCCAGACTTTCCTATTTGTGCGGTGTGACAGGTGAGGCGGGCGGCTTTGGGCCGACCTTCACCAGAATTTGTTGGCCTTCCGGCTGCCCCGCTCCCAGAATTGCTTCAAACGTGTTGGGTGGCAAAAATTTGGCGTGAGAATGGCCTACTTCGACAGACAGATCTGCAGGATCCACGTTCTTTGTGTCAACTGAAACGCTGACCGTTCGCTCCACGGATCTCTGGGGGAAAGTTCGGTTGAGGTCAATGCGGAAGGAATCCGTACGCTGGTTGGGCGCTGGGCACTTCGCAATCAGGTTGTCTTGCTCTACACGAAGGGCAGCATAGTGGTCTTGTGCCCTGTAGGAGGATTCGCGGAACCCCTGATAGATTTGATAAAGGACCCGGGAATGCATTTCGTGGGTAAAGTAGTCTCTCCATAGAGCCTCTTCATATTTCTTCCCACCTTTCTCGAGTGCCCATGTACCAGCCTGCATTGCCAGTTCGTTCCTGAGGCTAATGAATGCAGGGTTGTCCCGCAATTTCTCCGCACCCGTCACGCTCGCCTTTAGTCTCTCAAGCTGGGAAGCTTCTTTCTCGGGCGTAAGAGAATGGCGCAACCGACGCTGTTCGGACTCGAGGGCAGGGGCAAAAGATTTTGAACGCAGCATATTCCTCAGAAGGCGCTTAGAAGCTTCACTCGCGCATTCTTCTTTCAGTTTATCTAGCTTCTTCTCTCCAAATTTTTTCCCACCCTCGATCAACGCCTCCTCCGGTTGCCATTCGAGTTTCTCCCTTGCTGCCCTCTTCATTTCATCCATGGTCAGCGGAAGAGAATTAAGAGTATCGTTCGCGCTTTTTCTTACGCTTTCCTCGATCTTCTTTTCATCAACACCTTCGTAACACCAGGTTTCACCGCCACTGCTAACGTATTTTTCAACGCACCCTTCCAGTTTCAGAAGTGCTGTGGTCAAGGACCCAGACAGTCCTCCTTTGCGGAAGGAGAGAACCACATCCTTAACGGTAGTTCCGGCATATATGTAGGCGTTGCCCATGATCGCACCAGTCCAGCCCCCAAGCTTCTGGGCAGCATTCGAAGCAGCCTCTGCTTCGTCGAAGAAGGCCTTCTTGGCTTCGTTCTTGGCCTTTAGTGCTTCAATGAGATGGTCTTTCGCAGTCTGGACACGTTCGGAGAGCTCGGTCAGTTTTTCCCGTTCCTTCGCCTCAATTGGGTTAAAAACAGCATGGAACACGTGCTCTTTTTCGACTGAAACATCTACTTCAAGGATCGCGGGATCCGCACGCTGGGAAGTTCGCCTCGCAAGTTCGGTACGCAAGTCCTCAAGTTCCCCCAAAGAATGGGCTATTTTGGCTTCAAGGCCTTGGACCTCGGCAAAAAAGGCATCTTCTTGTGGCTGCAGTGGTTGAATCTCTTTTAGAGCTTCATAGACACGTTGGCTCTCCCGGTCGTAAGGCCTCATTTCCATCATCTCTGCGGGCGTAAGGGGCTTTTCACTGAAGTGAATGTCTGGCCCAACGAAAGGTGGGTCGGAAGTATAGTCTGCATATTTATCCCTTTGAATTTTCAAGAGCTTGATTGACTGCGTGGTCGGATCGTCCTCCTTGCCAGGGAGGGGTGATGGGTAGTCCGGGAGTTTGGTTGTGTCGACGCCTTCTTCTTTGAGCTGCTTTTCTAACTCCTCTATTCGCTTCTTGACTCCCGGGAGCCGGTGGTCACGCTCATGTTCGAGAAAGGAAGCAGCACGCGTAGCGCCCAACTCTAGCTGACTCCTGAGAGGGGTCAATCGCCGGTGTACTTCTTCGAGGTGCTGGTTCTCCGTGTCCAATCGCGTCTTTAGACCATCTAACTCACGTACCTTCGCGTCCATTTGAGATTCAATCTCTCGTATGGGCCCACGAAGTTCCTCCCGCCGTGCAGTGAGTTGGGCGTCGTCGACCCTCAGGGCGATGGAGAGATCAGATGGGGCCCGCCCCGAGGCACAATTCTTAGGGTGCAGGGAGGCGACCGACGTTACTGGCATCATCCTCGAGCGCAGCACATATTCATCGGGCGCTTCGTCTTGAACATCAGGATAGGGACGCTTCTTATGCCAATCGTAGACATGGAACATGTCTCCGTTTAATATGAAATTCAACCCCAGGTGGTCACCGTCATACTGCTTCAGCTCTTCTTCAGCAAAGCGCGCCCCTTCCGCATGCCTATCGTCCTTGGATCTGCTCAACTGGGCCGCGAAGTCATGCCAGCACCACAGCTGCTCGATGATTTTCTGCCGGTCACCTTTAAGTAGCTCGACATAGCGCTGGAATTCCGGCGCAACGAAGTCAAAAACTTTCTTCCGTGCTTCCGATTCTTTGCGGTCGAGCTCGTCAAGTCTTGCCTTGCGCTGCTCAGCGGATAAACTTTTGTCCTTATCGAGAGCCTCCGTTACCTTGGTGCGCTCCGCTATCAACTCGTTTTCGGACCGTGTATTCCGCGCTCGCAGCACCTGCATGGTCAGCATTGGCCATTTAGAGTCGGACGACCAGTAAGTCCGGTATGCGTATTCCGGCACGTTGGCGTACACAAAGTGCAGGAAGTTCTCTGGCGAATCGATCTTCTGCTGCAGTGCTTTGTGATGGTCTTCAAACCCTTTCCTCCTTTGCTCCAAGGCAACAAGGGCTTCACTGAAGGCCTTTTCCGGAGCTTCTTTGTTTATCCGGCTCAACGTCCCGTCGTTCGAGTCGCACCCGAATTCCTCGCCTTGCTGAAACACGCACTCTTTGCCCAGAACCTCTTTCGCAACAATATCTTTTCTATCGCGGATCGCCTTCTCCAAATCTGCAAAAGTCTGTCTTCCCTTTTCGTAGACCTGCTCCTCAGCGCTCAGCGCCGCCGGCTTGGCCGCTGGCTTTGCGGGGGCGGCTCCTGCCGGTTTCTGAGGAGCCTTCTCCGAGTTAGGCTGTTGAGCGAAGCCAGGCAGGCCGAAGGAACTAATGGCAAGACCAAGGCAGAGTGATGAAAAGAAAGTTCGCCGGAGCATGGAATGAGTTCCTCCGAGCCCGATGTCTGCGCCATCCTACTCTCGCTCTAACTCAATGACAACCGATTCCCATCATGTCCTGGGATCACTCCAGCCCAGAGCCCGACCCCACCAAGAAACGGTCACGATTCAACCATAGCACTGCAAGAGCGGACCGCCTTCCCGACGGGAGTCCCCGACAAGGTCGGGGCAGGTGGGATAAACTCCAGGCGGCCCCTACAAGAACAAAGATCAGAGAGATTCCTCACCTCCGCAGGCCGACCCCTCGCCGGAGCGAAGGGAGGAAAAAATCGGCCTGCTCCGTTCGGAATGACAGAGGGGAGGGGGTGAGCGGTTATGTCGGACCTGAAGGTCCGACCCCCTGACAGGCAAGCGAGGAGGGACTGTGGAGCAATACGTGTTTGTGCGGCTGCATGCGCGTGAGGGGGAAGAGGGTGGGGTGGAAGAAGCGTTGCGTGACGTGACCGGGCCATCGCGGGCCGAGGCCGGCTGCCTGAGTTTTCACACGTTCCGGTCGATGCGGGACCCGCGGATCTTTTTTATTCATTCGCGGTGGGTGGACGAGGCGGCGTTTCGAGTGCATGCCGAGTTGCCGCATACGGCGCGATTTCTCGCACGCGTGGACGCGCTGCTGGATCAGCCGCGTGATGTGACACGGACGGAAATGATTGGATGAAACGGGGGGCCACAGCGAGAGGAGAAGCGCACAGCCAGGAGTGGCTGTGCCACGTGGATTCATTGACGGTGTGTGAGGGCGTCACTTATACTTGATGTTTGCGCAGCAAGGTGAACGCTCACCTGTCTGGCTAGAATCGAAGATGCCGGGCTTCCCGACAGAAGCGGTCGGGACCCCCACAAACCGGGGGAAAGCCCGGCGCTACACGAGCCAAAGAAGCCAAGCATCCTGGCGATTCCCGCGACTGAAATCTCGGCGTGTGTTGTCCAGGCAGGAAAACAGTTATCAGCAATCAGTAATTAGTGTTTAGCGGGTTGAGGAAAGGACGTTTGTATGGCTGACGCCACGTGCCGCCGCGAGCTGGATCTGGAGATTCCCGCGGAGGAAGTATCGAAAGCGACGGAACGCGTCGCGAAGGAATTTGCGCGCATCGCGAACGTGCCGGGATTCCGCAAAGGGAAAGCGCCGGTTTCGCTGATCAAGAGGCGATTCGCGGAGGACATCAAGGGCGAAGTGCTGCAATCGCTGGTGCCGGAGCGCGTGGAAAAAGCGGTGACGGAGCAGAAGCTGACTCCGGTCTCGCAGCCACAGGTGGAGAAGCTGGATTTTGCCGAAGGGCAGCCGCTGAAGTTCCGCGCGGTGTTTGAGGTGCTGCCGGAGTTTGAGCTGGGAAATTATAAGGGTATCGAAATTGAAGTGCCGTCGATGGACCTTACGGAAGAGGACGTGACCAAGACGCTCGAAGATATGCGCGAGCGCGCAGCGGCATTTGCACCGGTGGAAGGGCGCGCCATCGCAGACGGCGACTTCGCGCAGGTGAAACTGCTGGGGACGCCCAGCGAAGGCGGAGACCCGCTGCAGGCGGAGAGCGTGCTGTGCCACATCGGAGCGGAAGAGACCATGGAGCCGTTCAACGCGAACCTGCGCGGAGCGAACATCGGCGACCACAAGAATTTTGACGTGGACTATCCGGCGGATTATCCGGACGCCAAGCTGACCGGCAAGAAGTATCACTACGCGGTGGAAGTGCTGGGCATCAAAACCAAGAAGCTGCCGGAATTGAACGACGATTTCGCGAAGGATGTAAGCGACGCGACCACGCTGGAAGAGCTAAAGAAGAAGATTCGCGAGGGTCTGGAACACCAGCGCGACCACAAACACAAAGAACTGCTGAGGGAAAAGCTGCTCGCGGAGATCGTGAAGCTGCACGACTTCCCGGTACCCGAAGCGCTGGTGGAGCACCAGATGGATGTGCGGCTGGAACGCGTGGTGCGTTCGCTGGCGCAACAGGGAGTTGATCCGCGCGCGGTGAATGTGGATTGGGTGACGCTGCGCAAGCGCCAGGAAGAACGCGCCAAGGATGATGTGAAGGCCGAGCTGATCGTGGACCGTATCGCCACGGCGGAAACCATCGATGTGACCGACGAGGATGTGACGCACGAGCTGGAACACATGGCCAGCCATAGTGGCGAATCGGCGGAAGCAATTCGCGCAAGTTTGACAAAGCAAGGGACGCTCGATAGGATGAAAGCGAAGCTGCGGAGTGACAAAACACTCGACTGGCTCGCGCAGAACTCCCGGATCAAGACGGTTGCCGCGACAGCGGGAACCAAGTGAGCCGGATCCGGCCCCCGAGCGCTTAAACACTTACATGAAAAACGACCACGGACCCGAGTATTACGCGACCACACTGATACCGATGGTGGTGGAACAAACCAGCCGCGGCGAGCGCGCTTACGACATTTATTCCCGGCTGCTGAAGGAGCACATCATTTTTATCGGGACGCCGATCGACGACCACGTCGCGAATCTGGCCACGGCGCAGATGCTATTTCTACAGGCCGAAGATCCGGAGAAGGACATCCAGCTGTACATCAATTCACCGGGCGGGTCGATCACCGCGGGGTTCGCGATTTACGACACGATGCAGTTCGTCAAGCCGGACGTGGTGACCACCTGCGTGGGACAAGCGGCGTCGATCGCGGCGGTATTGCTGGCGGGCGGCGCGGCAAAGAAGCGCTTTGCTCTGCCAAACGCGCGGATCCTGATTCACCAGCCGTGGATGTCCGGGCTGGGCGGCCAAGCCACCGATATTGACCTGCACGCGAAAGAAATCCTGCGCATGCGCTCGACCATCAATCAGCTTCTAGCGAAGCACAGCGGCCAGTCGGTTGAAAAGATCGAGAAAGACGTGGAGCGCGACTACATCATGAACCCGGAGCAGGCCAAAGAGTACGGGATGATCGACGAGATCATCTACAAGCACCGCTAGGTTTGCGGTGTTTTGAGGGGCGTGCCGGGCTCGCCCGGAGATGTTCCAAAAAGTTAGTAGCCTTTCGAGTTTCTCTTTCGCAATAGGTAAAAATCGGCCTAGAATGTTAGATATAGACTCCGTCGCAAGCCCAGCGGAGACGAGGCCTGCACACCAGTGAAAAAATTCAACCCAGACGAGCCAGTGCGCTGCTCCTTCTGCCATAAGACGCAGGAGCAGGTCGAGAAGCTAATCAGTTCGCCTTCGGACTATCCGCGCGCGTACATCTGCAATGAGTGCGTGGGGGTGTGCCAGACGATTCTGGAAGATGAAAAGCGCGAGCAGGCCACGGCGCCGGCCAAGCAACTTCCCCGCCCGCCGGAGATCAAACGATTTCTGGATGGCTACGTCATCGGGCAGGACCGCACGAAGAAGAAGCTCTCCGTGGCGGTTTACAACCATTACAAGCGGATTTTCCTGAACAAGCAGCCGGGCGAAGTGGAGCTGAGCAAATCCAATATTCTGCTGATCGGGCCGACCGGCACGGGCAAGACGCTGCTGGCGCAAACGCTCTCGCGGATGCTGGAAGTACCGTTCGCGATCGTGGACGCCACCACGCTGACCGAGGCAGGCTACGTCGGCGAGGACGTCGAGAACATCATTTTGAAACTGCTGCAAGCCGCGGATGGCGACGTGCAAAAAGCGCAGCAAGGCATCATTTACATCGATGAGATCGACAAGATTGCAAAGAAGGACGAGAACCCGTCCATCACGCGCGATGTGAGCGGCGAAGGCGTGCAGCAGGCGCTGCTGAAGATTTTGGAAGGCACGGTCGCCAACGTGCCGCCCCAGGGCGGACGCAAGCATCCACACCAGGAATTTACGCCGGTGGATACGACGAATATTCTGTTTATTTGCGGAGGCGCATTCGTCGGACTTGAGAAAATTATCGAAAAGCGCGCCGGGCGGCACTCGCTGGGCTTCCATACGGAAGCCTCGCCAACCACGCCGCAACGGCGCAACACGGAACTGCTGGAGCACGTGCAGCCGGGCGACCTGATCCGCTACGGGCTGATCCCCGAATTTGTGGGGCGGCTCCCGGTGGCGGGGGTGATGAACGACCTCGATAAGGGCGCGCTGGTAAAAATCCTGACCGAGCCGAAAAACGCGCTGCTGAAGCAGTACCAGCGGCTTTTCGAATTCGAAAACGTGCGGCTGCGCTTTACCGACGATGCCCTGGAAACGGTGGCGGAGTTAGCACTTCAGCGCAAGGTGGGCGCGCGCGGCTTGCGGATGATCCTCGAAGACCTCATGCTGGAATTGATGTATCACCTGCCGATGCAGCGGAAGGTGCGCGATTTCGTGGTGAGCGCGGAAATGGTGCGCACCCGCGAAATCAATTGGAGCCTGCTCGAAAAGGCCGGCTAAAGCCGCCTCGGGCATCTGAGGAGCGGGCCGCTCGGCGGCCGCAGGTGATGGAGTCCAGGGACCCTAATGTTTAACCGCGAAAAACAGGAAATCAAGCGCGTGCCGATGATGCCGGTGCGCGATATGGTCATTTTTCCGCAACAGATGACCCCGTTCATCGTAGGCCGGGAAGCCAGCGTCCGCGCGCTGGAAGAAGCGCTGGCCGGCGACAAGAAGATTTTCCTTTCAACGCAGCACGATGCTTCCATCGACGACCCGAAGCCGGAAGAGATTTACGCGGTAGGGACGCTCGCGAACATCGTACAGAGCGTGAAGCTGCCTGACGGCAACATCAAGGTTCTCGTTGAAGGCGTGGAACGCGCCCGGGCTCTTTCCATTACCTCGGAAGAGGGATTTTTCCGCGCCAATGTGCGGCTATTGAGCGCGCGCGTGGAACCTTCGCCGCAGGTGGAACAAACGGTACAGAAGATCACGGGTCTCTATGAACAATTCATCAAGCTCTCGCAGAGCCTGAATTACGACACGATGATCGCAGCGGCGCGGGTGGATGACCCGGCGCGGCTTTCCGACACGATTTCCGCGAATTTGCAGCTGCCGGTGGACGAAAAACAGGACCTGCTCGAAACAGTGGATCCCATCGAGCGGCTGAACCGCATCGGCGACATCCTGGAGATTGAGCTGGAAAAGTTGAACGTCGATCGAAACATCAATACCCGCGTGAAGCGGCAGATGGAGCGCGCGCAGAAAGAGTATTACCTCAACGAAAAGCTGAAGGCTATTCAGAAAGAGCTGGGGCGCGGCGAAAAGAGCGAGATCGACGAACTCAAGAAGAAGATTGATACCGCCGGAATGTCCAAAGAAGTTCACGAGAAGGCCGTGCAGGAACTGAAGCGGCTGGAATTGATGCCGCCCATGTCGGCGGAGTCCACCGTGAGCCGCAATTATCTGGACTGGCTGCTGGCGGTACCCTGGAAGAAAAAGTCCAAAGAGATTCGCGACATTCTGGCGGCGGAAAAAATTCTGAACGAAGAGCACTACGGTCTCGATAAGGTCAAAGAACGCATCCTGGAATTTCTTGCGGTGCGCCAACTGGTGAAGAATCCGAAGGGTTCGATTCTGTGTTTTGTAGGCCCCCCGGGCGTTGGAAAGACCTCGCTGGCGATGTCCATCGGCCACGCCACCGGCCGCAAGTTTGTGCGTGTTTCCCTGGGAGGGGTGCGCGATGAAGCCGAAATTCGCGGCCACCGCCGCACCTACATCGGAGCCCTGCCCGGCCAGATCATTCAAATGATGAAGAAGGCCGGCACGACGAATCCGATTTTCGTGCTGGACGAAGTGGACAAGATGTCCACGGACTTCCGCGGCGACCCATCGGCGGCGCTGATGGAAGTGCTGGATCCGGAGCTGAATCACTCCTTCACGGATCACTACCTGGACGTGGAGTACGATTTGTCCAAGGTGATGTTCGTGTGCACGGCGAACGTAATGCACACCATCCCGCAGCCGCTGCAGGACCGCATGGAAATCCTGCGTCTTCCGGGCTATACGGAACAGGAAAAGCTGGAAATCGCCAAGCGTTTTCTGGTGAAGCGCTCCCGCGAAGCAACGGGATTGAGCGAAAAAAATCTGACTTTGACGGATGAAGGCCTGCTGCACATTATCCGGCATTACACGCACGAAGCCGGCGTGCGCAACCTGGAGCGCGAGATTCAGAACATATCGCGGAAGGTTGCGCGCCGCGTGGTAACGGAAAAGGCCAGCGTAAAAGTGGAATTCACGCCCGCCAATGCGAACGATTTCCTGGGCATACTGAAGTACCGCGAATTTTGGCTGGAGAAACACAACGAGATCGGCTTGACCACCGGGCTGGCCTGGACGGAAGTCGGAGGATCGGTGCTCTCCACCGAAGCCACGCTGATGGAAGGCAAGGGACGGCTCACGCTGACAGGAAAACTGGGCGACGTCATGCAAGAATCGGCACAGGCGGCGTTGAGCTATGTGCGTTCGCGCTCGGCGCAACTGGGGCTGGCCAAGGATTTCTACCGCAACATTGATATTCACGTGCACGTGCCGGAAGGCGCGATTCCGAAAGACGGGCCCTCGGCCGGCATCACCATCTGCACCTCCATCGTCAGCGCGCTGACGAAGAATCCGGTGCGCCGCGACGTCACCATGACCGGCGAAATCACGCTGCGCGGCAAGGTTTTGCCCATCGGCGGCCTGAAGGAGAAACTCCTGGCCGCCCATCGAATGGGCTTGCGTACCGTAGTGCTTTCGAAGGACAATGAAAAGGACCTAGCGGATATCCCGCAGGAGATCCTCTCCAGTCTCACAGTTCACTTCGTAGAGACCATGGATGAAGTGCTGCAGGTTGCGCTTGAGCGGCCGATTGTGCCGGTTGAGCATGCCGCCGTCGCGCCCGTCGCCGAGTCGTTTACGGCCGGCGCCGAGAAAGACAAAAGTTTGACCAACTAAGCAGCGTTTTTCGGACCGGGCCCGCACCCGCGGGCTGCCGCCAGTTTGGCGTGGTCCGGAGCTGCAGCCGGTTGCAGAAAGTCTGGTTTGCCTCAGCCTGGCGGATTTTTGTTCGTCGGCCAGTGCGGTGCGCCACCCCGTACACAATCCGGAATTTCGTTGGTTTGGTTCGCGGCCACACATAACAAGGTCAATAATTCAGAAAAAAAGTTAAGGACATATGCCAAAAGAAACAAGCATTGAAGGAAACAATCAGATGAGTATCAGCCTTGCCGAGCTGAAGGAAAAGAACATTACCGACCTCGCCAAGATCGCCAAGGAGTTGAATATTCCCGGCGCGAGCGGCATGCGCAAGCAGGAATTGATCTTCCAGATCCTGCGCGCGCAAACCGAAAAGAACGGCCTAATCTTCTCCGAAGGTGTTCTGGAATGCCTGCCCGACGGATTCGGCTTTCTCCGCGCGCCGGAATACAACTACTTGCCCGGTCCGGACGACATCTATGTCTCGCCGTCGCAGATACGCAAGTTTGACCTGCGCACCGGCGACACGGTCTCCGGGCAGGTTCGCCCGCCCAAAGATGGCGAGCGGTATTTCGCGTTGATCAAAGTGGAAGCCGTCAACTTCGAGGATCCCGAGGTCACGCGCAACAAGATTTTCTTCGACAACCTGACGCCGCTCTATCCGCAGGGCCGGCTGAAGATGGAAACTACCAAGGAAAACATGACAGGGCGCGTGCTGGATCTGCTCTGCCCCGTCGGCAAAGGGCAGCGCGGGCTGATCGTGGCGCCGCCGCGCACCGGCAAGACCATGATGCTGCAGTCCATGGCCAATTCCATCACCGTGAATCATCCGGAAGTTGCGCTGATCGTGCTGCTGATCGACGAGCGCCCGGAAGAAGTCACGGATATGCAGCGCACCGTCAAGGGCGAAGTGATCAGCTCAACTTTTGATGAACCGCCGCAGCGTCACGTGCAAGTGGCGGAAATGGTGCTCGAAAAGGCCAAGCGCCTGGTCGAACACAAACGCGACGTGGTGGTGTTGCTGGACAGCGTCACGCGCCTGGCTCGCGCTTATAACGCGGTCACGCCGCCTTCCGGCAAGGTTTTATCCGGTGGTATCGATGCGAACGCTTTGCAGCGCCCACGCCGCTTTTTCGCGGCCGCGCGCCACGTGGAAGAAGGCGGGTCGCTCACCATCATTGCTACCGCGCTGATTGATACCGGCAGCCGCATGGACGACGTCATCTTCGAAGAGTTCAAGGGTACCGGCAACATGGAAATCAACCTGGACCGGCGGCTGTCCGACAAGCGCGTGTTCCCGGCCATCGATATCCAGCGTTCCGGCACGCGTAAGGATGAATTGCTCCTCCCCGCTGACGAGCTGAGCCGCGTGTGGGTGCTGCGCAAAGTGCTGAGCCCGCTCTCAACCGTCGAGGCCATGGAGCTTCTGATCAGCCGGCTCACGAAGACGAAGTCGAACGGAGAATTCCTGGGCTCGATGTCCGCGCCAACCTGAGCGAGTTCACAAAGAACAGAAAAGGCCCGGCGGATTCTTCCGCTGGGCCTTTTTTGTTTGCGTGCCTGTCAACGCATAGTGCGTGCTTGAAATTTCTGTTGAGGTCCTTGTAAGTTCACAAACGAAGTGCAACAGGCTGATAAGGTCGTGTTGCCATGGGAACCTACGGACAACTGTCACTGGAAGAGCGTTGTACGATTGCCCGGCTTCAGCAAGCCGGGCAATCGTGTCGGCAAATCGCTGCAGCTG